>CAYMDD010000243.1:0-3134 GCA_964389045.1 uncultured Rickettsiales bacterium | reverse complement strand
CGCTTATAGTAGGAAGTAATATAAGGAATAGCGTCCGGTTGGTCGGGCAGTGAATAGAGATGCTGATCAAGCTCCTTGAAATTCATCCGACGGTCTACCGGCTCGGAATAGCCTACGACGTGCAAATTATGCCGCTTGAAGTCAACAATCCGGTTGCCTGCCTCGTCTTTGATAAACGCATCGCTGATATTCCATTCGTCGGGCACCGTCCAGTCGAAGGCTTGAGTGCCGGATGGAACTTCATGCAGCTCCATGGCGGGTAGCAATGCTTTAAAATAGGCAAGCGTGCTCCTTACGCCGTTTCCGGTCAAGCTGCGGCAAATCGGAAATAAGTCCGTCGCCCAGCCATACATTTTCTGTCCCGGATGATCAGTGTTCATGCTGCCGTCTCTATAGAGCCGATGCGGTAAAGCACGCCTTCGGCCTTGCCTGCGCGAATGATAGAAGCTGTTTCATCGAATACTGCCGAGGCGCTGATGGTGCGCAGGCCGTTTCCTTCCAGAGGCCTGCTGCCCTGATAGCAACCTCTCGCCCATAGAATCTCACCCATGGGATCGACATGCGTTAATACCCCTTGTTCGACATTACGTACGTATATCTGGAATGTTTCCCGCGTCGCATTTCCTTGTTCATCCACATAATCGCCTTCAAAATTTTTCAAGTAGCGGTAGGGTACGCCGATCTGCTCTTCGACATAATGGTAAAACGTCATGCTGTGTTGGTCGGGCAAATCAAGAATGCCGATCTTTCCGCCCAGCCGGTGCAGTAAGTCGAACGGCGAATCGGTGCCGTAAGCGCTGCGATTGCGCAGTGCCTTGAATGCGGCGGCATGTTTGCCAATAACGGCAAAGGAGTAAATGGGATGCCAGGTGCGCAGCGCACCAGGATGACATCTTCCTGCCTCCGTCAGCGCGCCCATTTGCGAAGGCGTGTGGCGTATGTCGAAGGAGGCGCCCTTGCAATACTCAAAATTGAACAACGGCAGCAGCAACGTACCTTCCGGCCCCAACGCTTCGAGAAAAGAATCCAGGATCGTCGCCAAGTGAATTCCGCTTCCGCGGTGAGCGAGCAATGTGCGCTTCAGGCTGGATTGCAGTAACAGCGTATCGCCTGGTGATACCCCTGAATCGCGCCATTGATATGTTAAAACATTGCTCATTGCTTTAATGTGTATGCGCTACGCGCCCGACTTTCAAGAATGAAAAGCCTCGCGTCGGTAAGGGCTTTAAGGCGTCATTGCTCATTAGCGGCGATTTCGGCGCGGAAGGTGCGTACCGTGTTGCAGAACTGGCAATGCACTTCCAGCTCGCCGTCCACGGTCATCTCCTGCAGATCTTCCGCAGGCAGCGAAGCCAGGATGCCGGCGATGCGCTCGTCCGAGCAGCGGCAGAGCGCTTCGAGCGCGTGGGGGGTATAGGCCCAGACGCCGTCTTCGCCGAACAGGCGGGTGAGCAGCGCCCAGGTGGAGAGGTTCGCATCCAGCAGCTCTTCCTCCCGTACCGTGCCGAAAAGCAGCGATGCGCGCCGCCATTGCTCTTCGCGGTCTTCCTCCTTGTTTTCCACATTGGGTTTCTCGGCTTCGCCGCCTTCCGCCGGCACCTGCTCGATGAGAATGCCCGATGCCTTCCACCCTTCGCGCTCTTGAGAAACGGCGAGCTTTACGTGCATCTCCACCTGCTGCGAGCGGGTGAAATAGCGCTGCATCGCCTCCGCGAAGCTTTCTCCCTCCAACTCCACAATTCCCTGGTAGCGCCCGTCCTCCCCGCCCTGGTCGAGCGTGATGGCGAGCTTCCCCTTGCCCATGATGTGGGAAAGCGGCGCGCCCGCAGGCAGCGGGGATGCGTCTTCCTCCATCTCCGCATAGCCGCGCAAATGCCCGGTGTCGGTTGCATCGACGATGATGAACCGCACCGCGCCGTCGCCGGTCGCCTGCAAGGTCAGCACGCCTTCTTTCTTTAAATTCGAAGAGAGCATCGCCACCGTCACCAGCATCTCGGCCAGAAGCTGCGCCACGGGAGCGGGGTAATGGTGCTGTGAGAGGATGGTGTCCGCCGCCGATTGCAGCCGCACCAGCTTGCCGCGGATATGGGAGCGGTCGATGAGAAAGGATTGCAGCAGGTTAGCGGGCGTGGGCGCGGAGGGGAGCGTTTGCATAAGCTATTTAATATACCATATCCCCTACTGTTTAAAAACAGTATAGTGCCGGATTTAAACGAGGAGGCGGCGCAGATGTCCGCATTGGAAATCAACGGCTTGGTCAAGCGCTTCGACCGCGTGGCGGTGGACGGCTTAAGCTTTACCGTCAAGGCTGGGGAGTTCTATGCGCTGCTCGGCCCGAACGGTGCCGGGAAGACGACGTCCTTGCGCATCGTAGCCGGGCTGCTTAAACCCGATCGGGGCGCCGTCTCGGTGTTCGGCATCGACGCTTTGAAATACCCGATCGAGGCCAAGCGCCTGATGGCATGGGTGTCGGATGAGCCGATGATCTACGACCGCTTAAGCCCGCTGGAATATCTGGCGTTCGTGGCAGGCCTGTGGAGCATCCCGCGCGAAGAGGCTGCCGCGAAAGCGAAGGAACTGCTCGGCCTCTTTAGCCTCTCCGCCCATGCGGACGAGCGCTGCGAGGGATTTTCCAAGGGCATGCGGCAGAAAGTGGCGCTGGCGGGAGCGCTGATCCATGAGCCGAAGCTGATTATTCTCGATGAGCCGTTGACCGGGCTGGATGCGGCCTCCGCCCGGCTGGTGAAGGATGTGCTTAGAGCACGTGTCGATTCAGGTGCGTCCGTGCTGATGACCACGCATATCCTGGAAGTGGCCGAGCGGATGGCGGAGCGGATCGGCATCATCGCCAAGGGCAGGATGGTGGCCGAAGGCACAATGGCCGAGCTGCGCGCGCACAAAGGCAGCGAGGCAAGCCTGGAGGAGATTTTCCTGCATACGGTGCAGGAAGCGTGAAAAACATGAGCGCTGCAAATCCCTCCATCTTGTTCCTGGCGCGGCACGAGCTGAAGCTCTGCTGGCGCGACTGGCGGCACCTCGTCACCCGCGGCGGCAGGAAATCGATGAAGGGCGCGCTGATCGGGCTGGCGGTGTTCCTGGCCTGCATGCACGGTATCGCCTGGGTGGTGCTGCTG
>CAYMDD010000242.1:0-3147 GCA_964389045.1 uncultured Rickettsiales bacterium | reverse complement strand
GGATAAAGGTGCGGTCGAGCATGCTCATCATCTCCTGGTCGCGCCCCGCCCCCGTGCGCCCGCCAAGGACGACGCCGACCAGGGTCGTATTGCCCCGCTTGACGGACGTCACCAGATTAAAGCCGGAGGCGTTGATATAGCCCGTTTTTACCCCGTCCGCGCCCGCGTAGCGCCCCAGCAGGCGGTTATGCCCGTTATACTCGCGCCCGCGGAAGCGAAAGCTGGTGGTGGAAAAATAATCGTAATACTCCGGAAAATCCCGCCGGAGCGCGATGGCCAGCTTCGCCTGGTCGGCGGCGGTGCTCACCTGGCGGCTGTCGGGCAGGCCGGAGGGGTTGGTGTAATGCGTGTTGTTCATGCCTAGCTGGCGCGCTTTCCGGTTCATCATCAGCGCGAAATCCCACTGCGTGCCGCCGAGATTTTCCCCCACCGCCATCGCCACGTCGTTGGCCGAACGCACGATCAGCGCCTGGATGGCGGTGCGCAAAGGCACCGTGTCTCCGGCTTGAAGAAAAATATTGGTGGCCGGCTGCGCCGCCGCCTTGGCGGAAATCTTGATGGGCGTGTCCATCGTCCACCGCCCGCTTTTCAGCGCCTCGAAGGCGAGGTAGAGCGTCATCATCTTGGTGAGCGACGCAGGGTAGCGAATGCCTTCGGCGTTTTTTGCATACAGCACCCGGCCTGTGGTGGCATCCACCACATACGCGGCAAAACGCGAATCTTGCGTAAAAGGCGCCGCGGCGCGGGTAGCGGCACGCCCGCGTTTGACGGTGGTTTTTTTTGTGCGCTTTACGCTCTTCTGCTTCTTCGCCGCCTTCGGCTTGACCGAATTCTTGCTTTCGGCCTTCGCCGCTGCAAATTCCTGCGCGCATACAGGCGCAACGGGCGCGGCAGACACCAGGAACAGACCAGCGAACAGAAAAAGGCAACGGCGAATTTTAAGCATGGAGAAGCGTGGATGACTTGGAAGCGCGGCGCTGTTCAATAGAACATCGCTTGGCGGAGCTTTCAATCTTAAAATAAGGCATCACACTAAAGATCGCTTGCCTGGTTTTTACGGACAGAATCACCTCGATTCTTTATGCAAACCACGCTTGACGCGCCTTGACATGCGAATCCACGTCTCCTATTATTCCGCGCAGTTCATGTTGCAGTGCATCTAAAGTGTTCATCGAGCGTGCCTGTGCCTGGAACTCTTCTGCACTGCCCATCCACGCGAATTCAACACACGCTATTTTCTTATCTAAAAATTTTTCTCTATTTGTAAGGAGCATGTTTCCATGACTACGCAGCAGAAAAAACCCTCTAATGCTTCCGGCGCGGCGAAAAACGCGGCCTCCGCCGCAGCCGATGCCGCCAACCGCGGCGCGCGCACGGCATTCAACGCGGTAGAGTCCACCCGCAGCTCCGCTGAAAACGTGGTGAAGATCGGCAGCAACGCTATGAAAGACTTAATCAGCTCCGGCACCGGAGAGATGCAGCGCGCCCAGGAAAAAATGTATGAGATGAGCCGCGAAGGCGCCGCCAACATGTCCAAATCCGCCGACATGGCCTCCAAGGCGATGTATGAGATGATTACCATCGGGCGTGACAATCTGGAAGCCTGCCTGGAATGCAGCGCCACTTTCTCCAACCTCGCCAAAACAATGAGCCAGGAAGTCTCCGATTACATGAGCCGCACCTTCTCCGACCAGGTGGAACTCTCCAAGGAAGCGTTCAGCTGCCGCACGTTAAACGATATGATCGAGCTGCAGAACAAGGTCGTTAAACAGTCCATCGACAGCTATTTCAACGAATGCATGAAGCTCTACAACATGGTCTTCGAATGCGCCTCCGAAGCCGTAGAGCCGATCAACCAGCGCATCTCCGACGCCACCGAGCAGATGAGCCGGGTGCTGGCGGCTTAAACAAAACGAAACACCCCGCCGGATAAGCGGGGTGTTGTTCAATGCTTACAAATACATCGGGCGGCTGGCATAAACCAGCCGCCTTATCTTTATGCTGGTAAATCAGGCGATGCAGTCTTGACGCCCGCTTTAGCATTGCCGGTGGAATTGAAAGTGATGTGCGCGATATCGCCGTTAGGGCCATCGAATCCGCGATCAAAACGGCTGCCTGTGAGGTTGGCCATAACCCTGTCTAAGCTTTCCCTAGCATCACTGTTCAGCATAGTGTTAAGCTCAGTAGAATTACTGAAAGGCCGACCGGCAGGCGCCTGCGTGTAATCGCCCGGAGGCATGTTTTCGATATCAGCGGTCGCCAGACGGATTTGCGCCGCCGTTGCACCATTGGTATCCGGGCGGATCACCCCGTTTCTTTTCTGCAACGCCCCGTCAAGCTCTTGTTCGGCCATCGCTCTGTCAACATCAGCGGAAGCGGTTTCGTTAGTTACCTTGCGCGGCTGAACATTCGCCGTCGGCGCTGCCGCAGGCTGCGCGGATGCCGCAGGCTCCGAAGCGGGCGAGGGCGCTGCCGCAGCCGGTTCACGCGGGGGAGCAACAGGCGCAGGCGTTACCGGACGCCCGGAATTGGCGGCACCCGCAAATTCCGCTATACGGCCAGTTTTTACTGCATCAATGGCTTCATCGAATATCTGCAATTGCTTTTCCATCATTTCCTTGGGATCTGCCCTGCCGGCCATGACTTCCTGTTGCATATGTTCAATTCTGGCTATAGCCCCTCTGCGAAGCGCAAAATCCTCTCCCGCGGCAAGAGGCTTGCTTTCAATTGCCTTACCCAGTTCTACAGCCTTATTCGCCAGCCTGTCTGCAAAGCCGTTCTCTTCAAGTTCCCTGCGTACTCTTGTCATCATCGGCTGCAAATCTGCAGGCAATCTAGCAGTCACCGCATCTATATTCTTATTTAGAATCTGCCTAGCCTCTTCGAACGTCTTAGGCAGGGGTGGAAGCCCCCTAGCCGGAGAAGCTACACTGACGACAGGATCAGGAACAGGCTGCGCCGCGAGCATGGCTTCCTGGCGGGCGGTTTCAGAATTTTGAACGAGTTTTACAGCTGTCCTTCTACCGACTTCCAATGCAGTCGCTGGGGCTTCCGCTGCCCTACCACGTGGTGGAGGCGCACCCACCTCGACACGTGCAATACCCTCTGCACCACCTGCCATCAGATCATAAGCGCTTTTGGCTCGCG
>CAYMDD010000241.1:0-3166 GCA_964389045.1 uncultured Rickettsiales bacterium | reverse complement strand
GATGCGCTTAAGCCTTACGGCAAGCGGTGTGGGTTCCGGCGGTGGCGGGGCGGGGTTCATGGAAAAACATTTTAGGGGATTTTAGCGCTTTTTCCAGAAATTTAATGCGTTATAGTCTCAATCCATGTCCACGATCGATCCTGATGAAATCGCCCGTTTTTCGGCTCTCGCCTCCGAATGGTGGGACCCGAAAGGCAAATTCGCGCCGCTCCACCGCATGAACCCGGTGCGGATTGAGTACATTCTCAACGAGGTGGCAAAGTTGCGAAGCGATATAGTGGCAACATCGCACCCTGCCACCGTATCACCTTACCACCCTACCACCTCTGCCCCCCTCACCGGTCTTACCCTGCTCGATATCGGCTGCGGCGGCGGCCTGATAGCCGAACCGATGGCGCGGCTCGGCGCGCACGTCACCGCGATTGACGCCTCGGAGAGAAATATCGGCGTCGCCAAGCTGCACGCGGAACAATCGGGGCTTTCCATCGGCTACCGTCACGCCGCCGCGGAAGCGCTTAACGAAGAAGGACGAACTTTCGATATTGTGCTTGCGCTGGAGATCATTGAGCATGTGGCGGATGTAGAGGCGTTCATCGCATCGGCAAGCGCATTGCTTAAACCGGGCGGCCTGTTGATCCTCTCCACCCTGAACCGCACGCCGAAATCTTTTGCCCTGGCGATTGTGGGGGCGGAATACGTGCTGCGCTGGCTGCCCGTCGGCACGCATCAATGGAAGAAATTCCTCAAGCCCTCCGAGATCATTCCGCTGCTGCAGAAGCACGGGCTGGCAATCTCCGACATGACCGGCATGGTGATGCACCCCCTGACCTGGGAATGGTCGTTGAAAAAAAGCGATGTCAGCGTCAACTACGTCATCGCCGCGCGAAAAACCTGAAATTCCCGCTCCAGCGCCAGCGAAGGCACGCGGCTTCTTGCTTCCTCCACCTCACGCAAATCCAGGATGGCGGACACCACGCAAGGCTCTTTTCCCGTTGCTTCCGCAATCACCTCGCCCCACGGGTTCACGATCAGCGCATGCCCGTAGGTCTTGCGCCCACCGGGATGGGTGCCTGCTTGCGCCGGCGCCAGCACGAAGCAGCCGTTTTCGATGGCGCGGGCGCGCAGCAGCACATGCCAATGCGCCCTGCCCGTGGTTTGCGTGAATGCGGCAGGCACGGCAAGCAGGCTCGCGCCCTGCCCGGCAAGCAGGCGGTAAAGCGCCGGGAAGCGCACATCGTAGCACACCGTCATCCCCAGACCGCCCCACGGAGTTTCGGCCAGTACCGCCCTTTCCCCCGGCGCGCAATTTTTCGATTCGCGGTAGCTCTCCCCGCCTGGAAGCTCCACGTCGAACAGGTGGAGCTTGTCGTACCGCGCCGCAATCCTTCCCGAAGGAGAGATCAACAGGGAACGGTTAAACGCGCGTGTCTCCCGTTCATTTTCCGCTTTAACCGTAGCGGAACCGACTAGAATCCAGCATTGAAGCGCCTCCGCCCATTCTCTTGCCGCCTCGATGCCGCGATGCGTGGACTCCGCCACCGGCGGGCGGCGGGCGGCGCCCGGAGCTTCCATCCGAAACGCATTCTCCGGCAGGCAAATCAGTTCCGCCCCTTCCTCGCGCGCCCGGCCCACCAGGGCATGGGCTTGCGCGATATTGTCTTCCATCCTGTCCTGGCTGTTCATCTGGAGGCAGGCTGCGCGCAGCTTCATGGCAATGCCCTCTTTATCGTTGATCCGTATAAACTGCTTTACCTTTGATAAGGCCGCCCCGATAGTATTTCCATGCGTTTTACGTTTCCCCTGATCTTCATCCTCCTTTTTGCAGCGCCAAGCCGTGCGGAACCGCTGCCCTGGGCGGAGGAAGGCGGCAAGCGCAACTTCATCGCCCTCCAGCTCAACGCCCTGGAGCAGGCCATCGCGCGCTACCGTATGCTGGCGGAGATCGACTCTCAGCCGCCATTCCCGGCAGGCGAAACCATCCGCCCCGGCGGGCGCGACCCGAGGCTGATTGATTTGCGCGAAACCCTCGCCCGGCTCGGCGATTATGCCGTGCCGGAAGAGCACGAAATGGCCGACCCCACCGTTTACGATGCAACATTGGTGGACGCCGTCAAGCGTTTCCAGGCGCGGCACGCGCTGGAGCCAGACGGCGCTATCGGCAAGGGCACGGCGCAGGCGCTTTCCGTGCCCGCTTCCGAGCGTGTCCGCCAGCTGGAGTTAAACGCTAGCCGCCTGCGCGAGTTTTTAACCGCCACTCCTGTCGACATGGATGCGCGCGCCGTGGTCGTCAACGTGCCGGGGTTTACGCTCTATACGTTTGAGCACGGGAAAGCCACCCATGCCATGCGCGCCATCGTAGGCCGCCCGGATCGCCCGACGCCGCTGCTCACTAGCCGCATCGTCGCCGTGCATTTCAACCCCAGCTGGACGGTACCTTCCACCATCGCCACGAAAGACCTGCTGCCCAAAATCCGCAAAGACCCGGAATTCCTCGCCAAAGGCGGCTACATGGTGCTCCGGCACGGGGAAGAGATCGACCCCGCCACGATTGACTGGGCGCATACGGACGGGCGCGGCTTCACCCTTCGCCAGCGCCCCGGCGATGACAATGCGCTCGGCAAGGTAAAGTTCACGATTCCCAACTCAGACGCGATATTCCTTCACAGCACCTCGCAGCCCAAGCTCTTCGCCAAGGCCAGCCGCGCTCTCAGCTCCGGCTGCATACGCATCGGCGACCCGCGTGCCTTTACCCAGTTCGTGCTGCTCCCGAACACGCTGCCCAACAACGAGGCGATCGATGCGTATTACAACGACACCGAGCCGAAAACGCTGGGCGTGCGCCCTTCCATCCCCGTCTATTTCATCTACCTGACGGCACTGGCCGATATGGAGACGGGCGAAGTCAATTTTTATCCCGACATTTACGGGAAGGATAAGGAAAATATCAGTCCCCCCGCCAGCGGGGGGATTTAGGGGGGAATGGCAGCCGTTGCGTATAACGGCGCGGCGGATTCCCTCCCCCTGCCCCCTCCCGCAAGCGGGAGGAGTGAAAATAATTACCAGCTTCTCACCCTGCCGGTATCCAGATGCACGAAATTGGAGCTGGGATAATACCCTACCCCCCCTAAGCCAAGGTTTAAGCCCGCTTTCCGCACATCCCCCAGGC
>CAYMDD010000240.1:0-3195 GCA_964389045.1 uncultured Rickettsiales bacterium | reverse complement strand
TAAATATAAAGGAGAAAGCTTGGTTCTTGTACGTTTCGTAGACATCGCATGCCTATAAGGTGACCAGGAATCTATGACATTTATATTGGTTGATGTAAATAAGCTGCTTTTTCGGTGCTTGCGTCTTGACCGGGACGTGATATCCTTTTTGAAACTTCTCTGTATAGTTGAAGGAACTCCGATGCGCGCCCGTTTCTGGTTTGCCTTGCTGCCGATGTTCCTTGTTGCCTGCGCCCAGCAGAATCTGGAGGAAGGGAAGCTTGGCAGCGTTGCGGATGCCGACCGCTATGCAAGCCTCATACGTTTAGCCCAAACCACTCAGGCCACCGGCAACGATGCTGCGGCGGCGGAGTTGTACCGTCAGGCGGCCATTCTCTCCGGCACGGATGTCGAAGCCCAGCTGGCGTTGGCGGCGATTTACCGCAAGGAGAAGAATCCAACCGCCGCCGAGAGCGTGTTACGCGATGCGCTGAAGCGCAAACCTGGCGATGCGCGCGTGCTGGCCGAGCTGGGCATGGCGCTGGCGGCGGGCGGAAAATCCGCGGAAGCCGTCACCGCTTTCGATGAGGCGATTAAAGCCGACCCGCGCCAGGCATCCGCCTATAACGGCAAAGGGGTAGTGCTGGATACCGAGGGCAAGCACAGCCAGGCGCAGGCCGCTTACCGCCAGGGACTTGCCTTCGCGCCGGATTCCGCGGCCACGAAGAATAACCTCGCCCTGTCCTTGATTCTAACCGGCGACACGGCGGAAGCTATTCAGCTGCTGGAGCCGCTAGTGAGCACGCAAGCCGCCACCGCCACCATGAGGCAGAACCTCGCGCTTGCCTATGGGCTGGAAGGCAACGACGCGAAGGCGATGGAATGGTCTCTGCGCGATTTGCCGCCCGAACAGGCGCGGGAGAATTTAAAGTTTTACGAAAAACTCGCGCGCGTCTCGCAGAAAGGCGCCGCCGACCAATCCGGGCAAACGGATAAAGCGGCGCCCGTCGAAGCGGTGCAGCCCGGTCATATAGAGGCGCAAACGGACGAGGAAATCTCCACCAACCAATTCGAAGCGCTGGTGCGGCATGCGGAGGAGGAGAAGCCCTTGGAACAATCAACGGACACGCAGTACACCTATCCCAAGGCTGCCCATTAACCGATTAGCGTCATCCCGGCCTAAAGCCGGGATGGCAGCAAATACTACTTAAATGAATCCATGCTGCGGATGATGGCGGGCGACACCACCACGATGAAGAGCGTCGGCAGGATGAACATAATCATCGGCACGGTCATGATGGCGGGAAGCCGGGCGGCCTTGTTCTCCGCCCTCAGCATCCGCTGCTCGCGGAATTCAGCTGAAAGCACGCGGAGCGCCTGAGCGATCGGCGTGCCGTATTTCTCCGTCTGCACCAGCACGCTCACGATGCCGCGGATTTCCTGAAGCTTCACGCGCTCGGAAAGGTTGATGAGCGCCGTGTTGCGGTCGGGCAGGAAGCCCATCTCCATCGACGCCATGCTGAGTTCGTCGGCCATTTCGGGGTAGGCGATGCCCAGTTCGCGCGAAACACGCTCCAGGCTTGCGGCCAGGCTCAAGCCCGCCTCGGCGCAGATAGTCATCAGGTCGAGCGTATCGGCCAGGGCGCGCTGAATGCGGATGTAGCGCTTCTTGCGCTTGCGGCGCACCAACAGGATGGGCAGCTTCATGCCGAAATACGCCATGGCGATGGGCGTGGCCATGTTGTACATCGCATCGCCCGGCTCTTTGCCCCACACCTGCATCTGCCACATCGCAAGGCCTGCAATGCCGAAGACAATGGGCGAAACAAGGGAGAAGAAGGCGAAAACCACCAGCGCATCCTTAGACCGCCACCCCGCTTCGATCATGCGGTCTTCGATCTGCCTGGCGCCGGTAGATTTGAGCAGCTTGAACCGCGCCACGATGCGCCGCATCCAATGCACCGACTGCTCCGGCTTGCGCTTGCGCTTGCGCACGCCGGAAGCCTGCTCTTTAAGCATCGCTCTCCGCTCATGCAGCGCCTTGACGCGCGCCTTGCTGGTGTTGCGCTCGAAAAGAATATTGCCGACCGTATGCAGCGAAAAGAAGGCGACGATGCCCGCCATCGCCACATAGAACATCTCCGCTGTCACCCCCGGCGGCAGAATCTGCGTAATGTGGAACGGCTGGCCTTTAACCATGCTCAAATCTCGAACCTCGCCATGCGGTTCATGACCCAGACGCCGAAGGACAGCATGGAGACGGCCACGAACGCTGCCACGTTGCCGCGGTAATCCTGCCATAGAATATCAAGATAGCCCGGACTCATCACATAGACGGCAATCGACACCAAAAACGGCAGCGCGCCGACGATGATCGAGGACGCGCGCGCTTCCGAGGTCATCGCCTTGATCTTCATCCGCATCATGTACCGCTTGCGGATGACTTCCGAAAGATTGTTCAATATCTCGGAAAGATTGCCGCCCGTCTCCCGTTGCAGGATAATGCTGGTGGTGAAGAAATTGAACTCCGTGCTGTTCAAGGACTTGGCCGTCTCCTGCAAGGCTTTCTCCATCGGCACGCCTAAGTGCATGGTATCCGCCACGCGCTGGAACGCAGGCCCCACGGGCGCGGGCACTTCCTTGCACACCAGGTTGATGGATTCCGTGACGGGAAGCCCGGAGCGCAACCCGCGCACGATCAGGTCGATGGCATCGGGAAACAGCCGGAGAAAGTGCTTTTTCTGCATGTTAATGCGGATACTGATAACCTTAATCGGCAGCCACAGACCGACGATGATGCCGAGGAACAAGCCCAGCAGGGGATTTTTCCCCAGCGCCACCGCACCGGCTGCGCAGATGAGAATAAAGATCAGGCTGCGCAGGATGAATTGCTGCGCAGTGAGCTTGCTGCCCACGCGCTCCAGATAGCGTGTGAACTTCTCCATCTCCGGCAAAGGGCGCATCAGCAGCGCGATGAAGGGAGAAATCTTTTCCTGCCGCTTGCGCAGCGAAACGCTCTCCTGTGCCAAGACGCGCACGCCTGCGTGCCGGTCTTTTAGACGCGAGGCGCGCCTGGCAAGCCTGGCCTGCGGGGAGTTGCGGCTTGCCGCGATGAAAGCAGCCGCCACGGCCAGGATGACGCCTGCGATGAGCGCCAAGTCGATCAGCTCATGGCTGGTCATGCCGCCCCCGTCATCGTCTCGAGCAGAGCATGCT
>CAYMDD010000239.1:0-3196 GCA_964389045.1 uncultured Rickettsiales bacterium | reverse complement strand
GTTCTATTTTCTCGGCAGGCACGCCGACGGCAGCGCAGGCGCGGCAGACCATATCATGAAACTCCGCCTTGCCGCCCCGAAAGAAGCGGAAAAACCGCCTAAGCTTATACCCAATACCCCTATTAATTTGTCCTCCGTCCCCGCTCAGGAAACGGCCCTCCACCGGAAAGGCAGAAGGCGTGTTGAAAACGGCGTGCTGCACGCCACGGAGCACACACGCTTCCTTAAAAGCGGAGACGACGCGGACACGGACTTCATCTGCCGCACGGATAGTTCGCTGCTGCCCGAGTGCGAAACGTTGATTCGCATCTACCGCCAGTGCGAGGCGACTTCGCGGCATATCCACCAGGCCGAGGACAGCTATTGGAGCGGGCGCTGCCTTTACCCGAAGGACATTGCCGAGGAATACCCGGAGGCCGCTTCCGCCATCCGCCGCATGGCGCTCTACACCATCGCGTCGATCGAAGCGAAATACGATTTGAAAGGCCGGGCGCTCTACTGTAATACCATCAATATGGTAAAGTGGAAAGCAGGCCAATGGATGCCGCCCCACGCCGATAACGCCAACCCCGACGGTGTACCGCACCAATACCCCTACCGAGCATTCGGATCAATTATTATCTGAACGAGGATTATATCGGGGGCGAGGTTTATTTTACCAAGCTCGATACGGTGATTAAACCCATTACCGGTATGATGGCTGCATTTACCGGAGGCTTCCAGCATGAGCATGCCGTGCTGAAAGTCCATACCGGGGAGTGGTATACTCTGGCATCGTTCTACACCTTTGATGAAACGAAAGCCGATTCATTCGTACATGATTAAGACGAATACCAACTATTGCAGCAACGTCTCCAGCACCGCCTGGCGCACAGCCACGCCCATTTCCACCTGGTCGAGAATGATGCTGCGGTGGATGTCGTCGGCCAGTTCGGAGTCGATCTCCACCCCGCGGTTGATCGGGCCGGGGTGCATGATTAGCGCATCCGGCTTGGCGCAGCCGAGCTTGCTGCGGTCCAAGCCGTACAGGTGGAAATACTCGCGGATCGACGGCACGAAGCTGCCGCTCATGCGCTCCAGCTGGAGCCTCAGCATCATGATGATATCGCACCCCTCCAGCCCTTTTCGCATGTCGTAGAACACCTCCGCGCCGAAGGATTCGGGGCTGGAGGGCATCAGCGTCGGCGGCGCGATAATGCGGACGCGCGCACCCATTTTGTTCAGCAGCTTGATATTTGATCGCGCCACGCGGCTGTGCAGAATATCGCCGCAGATGGCGACGGTCAGGCCTTTTAATTCGCTCCGGCGCTTGACGATGGTCAGCGCATCGAGGAGCGCCTGGGTGGGGTGCTCATGCCAGCCGTCCCCCGCGTTAATCACCGAGCAATTGACTTTCCGCGCCAGCAGATGCACCGCGCCGGATTCGCCGTGGCGCACGGCGATGGCGTCGGGGTGCATGGCGTTTAAGGTCATGGCCGTATCGATCAGGGTTTCCCCTTTTTTCACGGAAGACGCGGCCACCGACATGTTGATGACATCCGCCCCCAGCCGCTTGCCTGCCAGCTCGAACGACGTGCGCGTGCGCGTGGAATTCTCGAAAAACAGGTTGATTAGCGTGCGGCCTTTGAGGATGACATGTTTTTTATCCGGCGCGCGGTTGCGCTCGATGTGCCGCTCGGCCAGCGACAGAATGGCGCCGATATCGGCTGCGCTCAGATCGTCGATACTGAGCAAATGTCGGGTTGCGGGCGCGAAAGGATCAGGCATACGGCGGCAGACCATACAAGCTCGAACGCTTCCTTGCAATCCATTCGATGGTTTACAGCTCCCCTCCAGTTACGCTAGGTTCTCTAGCCGTCATTCCCCTTTTGCGAAGGCTTTCCCATGAAACCGCTTCTTTCCGCGCTCATCGCCACCGGCCTGCTTACCGCCTGCAACAACCCCCTATTCCCAGGCATCCAGGGCGACGTCAACGGCAAAGAGTTCCTCTCTGGCCTGGAAGGCCCGAACGTGCCAAGCGTGGATAAAACGCTCTTTTCCACCGCGCAGGAGCAGGAGAAATCCGGCAATTATGCGGGCGCCGCGCAGATCTACAAGCAGCTCCTCGATAAAAACCCCGATAACCGCGATTATGCCTACGCCATGGCGGAAGCCCTGCGCCGGTACGGCGAGCTTGACCAGGCCATCGGCATTTATGACAAGATCATCCTGAACGACCCGGCCTTTGTGCCTGCGCTGGAGGGCAAAGGACTGGCGTTGCTTTCCAAGGCGGATTTCAACCGTGCGGGGGAAGCGCTGGCGCAGGTGCAAAACCGCGCCGCCGCACGCTGGCGCACGCTCAACGGCCTGGGCATCCTGTTTTCGGCGCAGAAACGGCATGCGGAAGCCCGCCAGTATTTCGCGCAGGCGCTAGAGGCAAGCCCCAATAATCCTTCCATCCTCAACAATATGGGGCTGGTGTTCGCGCTGGAACAGGATTTCGACCAGGCGGGGGAACGGTTGAGGCAAGCGGCGGCGCTTATGCCTTCCGGCACGCCGGGGCGCAAGCGCATCGACTTAAACATGGCTCTGGTGCATGCCGCCGCCGGACGCCTGAGCGATGCCAAGGCCATCGCCTCGCAATACTACAGCGGGCCGGCGCTGGATAACAATATGGGGCTGTACGCGCATCTGGCCAAAGACGACGCTCTGGCTAAAACCTATTTCAACATGGCGCTGACCGACAGCAAAACGCATTACAGTAAAGCATGGCAGAACCTCGATAATATCAGCAAGGCGGAAGCGCCCGCAACCCCGCCTGCAGGCGCCAAACGCGTGCGTATCGCGCCGGCGGAGGCCGATACTGCGGGGGAGGCCGCCGCTTCCTCCTGGGCGGATAAGCTGAAGCCGCTTCTCGAGGCCATACTTGCGGGCAACGCAGTCCCCGCGCAGAAGTCCATGTGAATTCGCGCCGCCGAGCCGGCCGGGCAGAGATTCTGAGCAATGCTCAGCAAAGAGATAAAAGGTAGAAAGATGAGTCATTTCGTCAGTGCCATGCCGCGCCGGCGGTTCCTTCAGGCAGCGGGGGCCCTGCTCGCGCTACCGGCCATCGGCCGTGCTGCGGACGTCGCGCCTCCCGGACGACTGTTCGCAATCCATGTCCCGCTGGGCATGATGCCGCAATTCTTTTTTCCCAAGAAAGGCGATACGTCCAGTC
>CAYMDD010000238.1:0-3201 GCA_964389045.1 uncultured Rickettsiales bacterium | reverse complement strand
CTCAGCAGCAGGCCAACCTCGGCACGTTCGTGTTCATGACGCCCACCATGCTGCTCTCCGGCTACGCCACCCCGGTTGAAAACATGGTGGACTGGCTCCAGCCGGTCAGCTGGCTGATGCCGGTGCGGCATTTCCTGGTCATCGTCAAGGGCGTGTTTTTAAAAGACATGCCCGCGGGGGAAGTGCTTGCCAACACTTGGCCGATGGCGCTTATTGCCGTAGGCACCTTAGCCCTTGCGGGATGGATGTTTGGAAAGAAGCTGGAATGAACGGCACCCTTGCGCTGATGGCCGCTCTTCTTCTCTCCGCCTGCGCTGCAGGCGAGGATTACCGCCTGCCCGAACTTCCCCTGCCCGCCTGGTGGAGCGCCGCCCCGGAAGCGGAAGAAGCGCCGCAGCCCATTTTCACCGCCGATTATGCGCTCGGCGATGAAACGCTGCGAGCGCTGCTCGCCCGCGCCGGAAAAGGCAACCCCAGCTTGAGCATCGCCAACGCCCGCATCGCCGAAGCGCGCGGCGAAGAACGATCGGCGACGGCGGCGCTGTTTCCGGGTTTCAGCGCCGGCGCTAACGCCTCCCGCGCCAAGCAAGGCTTCGAAAGCCTGGGCCTCCCCGCGGGCGTAGCCGGGTTCCCTGCGTTTAGCAAGCCGATCAACCTCTACGATGCGCGCTTCGACGCCCGCTGGGAGCTGGACGTGTTCGGGCGCAACCGGCGCGGCGCGGAAGCAGCCGCCGCGCAAATCCAGGCGCGCGAAGCCGAGGCCGAGAACGCGCGCCTTCTGCTCTACGCGGAAATTGCGCGCCAGTATATCTCTTTACGGCAGCTGCAAGCGCAATTGGCGCTCACCCGCAAAGCGGCGGAAGCGCAAACGAGGCTTTCGGGCATCGCGCAGGAGCGCTTCCGTATCGGCACGGGCAGCCGCTTCGAGGCATCGCAGGCCGAGAGCGCAAGCCACGCCACCGGCGCGCGCCTGCCTAAGCTTGAGCAAGCCGTCGCCGCCACCGCCAACCGCCTCTGCCTGCTGCTGGGCGAAGCGCCCGGCGCACTCGCGAAGCTTACCGGCAGCGAAGCGCCGCTTCCGGCGGCATCGCTTACGCTCGCGCTGGATGCGCCTGCAAGCGTCATCGCCCGCAGGCCGGACGTGCGCGCCGCAGAGCGGCAACTGGCCGCGGCTGCCGCGCTGAACCGCCAGGCCATCGCCGCCACCTACCCCGATATCAGCCTGTCCGCGCTTCTGGGGCTGCAAGACAGCAGTATCGGCGAGCGCACACGCATCTGGTCATTGGGCGGCGGCATCGTCGCACCCCTTTTTCATTTCGGGCGGCTCGAAGGACAGATCGATGCAAGCGGCGCGCGGCAGGAGCAGGCGTTTCAACGCTACCGCCAGGCCGTACTGGAAGCGCTGGCGGAAATCGACGGTATCGTTACCGATGCCGCCGCAGCCGATGTGCGGATCGCGCGCCTCGCCCAAGCGGCGGAAAGCGCCGAGCGCACCTATACGCTTGCTAAGGAGCGCTACGATCACGGCATTTCCGCGCTGACGGAAGTTCTCGACGCTGAACGTTTCCTCTACGGCACGCAAAACGAATGGATCGAAGCGCGTGCAGAGCGCGCGGTAGCGCAGGCAAGGCTTTATAAAGCGCTGGCCTATGCCCCTGAAAACCCCGGTAATCCAACATTAGAAGAATGAAATACTTATTTGATGAAGAAGGATTAAAAACACTTGAGCGTTTTTGCGGCGCCAATACGTTGTTCGCCTTCGACTTTGACGGCACGCTCGCCCGCCTGTCTGCCGATTACATGCAGCGCCGCATGAGCCGCCGTGCCCAAGCCGCCTTCGCTACGCTCAACGAGCGGGCGGCCACGGCGATCATCACCGGCAGGAGCGTGGCGCACGTTACGCCGCTTTTAGGCCTTGAGCCGGATTTCGTCATCGGCAATCACGGCGCGGAAGGGTTGAAGGACTACGTATTGCCGGAGTGCGTGCCCGCGCAGCTCCGCGCCTGGCAGGAAGCGCTTGAGCCTTTATCCATTGCCGGCGTGCGGCTCAATACCAAACCCTGTTCGCTGACGCTGCATTATGCTTCTCAGGATACGAAAGAAAAAATACGGAGCGCCATTTCCTCCCTTGAACCCGTGCCGCGAACCTTAAGCGGCAAGGGGCTGATTAACCTCATCCCGCCAGGCTTGCCACATAAGGGCGATGCGCTGCTTAAGCTGATGGAGCAAAGCGGCTGCCCCCACGCCCTTTTCGCAGGCGATGAAGAGACGGATGAAGATGTATTTACTTTAAGAAATCCATTTATCCTATCGGTAAAAATAGGGAAAAGTGCTTTCTCTAGCGCCGATTACTATCTCCGCCGCCAAAGCGAAGTGCCGCGGCTTTTGGAGACTATTCTGCATTCCTGGCGATAGTACGCTTATGTAATATCGCAGGCGTTGAGGTTTCGCTTCTATATGTTTTTATCCATCCTGGTTTTCGAACCAGGGAGGAGGCATATGCCCGCGCCAAAAAAGCCGGAAGGCCGTATCCCAAGCTGGTGGATAACATGGCTGTTGCCAAAAAGGCGAACGCGCACAAGACCAGCCACTAAGCACGGCGTTTACAGACTTGCAACGCCTCGAGCGCTGCTTGCCGATGGATTGTTTATGCTGCGTCGTTTCTAATGATAAAGCACGCGGTTTTTTGAGAAATGAGGAGTTCAATGACACAAAGCGGTAAAGAAACATACACGGATAAGCAGAAGCGGCAGGCAGAACATATCGAGGAAGGATACGAGAAACGCGGCGTATCGCACAACGAAGCGGAAAGCCGCGCCTGGGCGACGGTGAACAAGCAATCCGGCGGCGGCAAAAAATCCGGCTCCGGCAAAGCCTCGGAGGAATCGTCATCCAGCCGCAAGAGCGGGAAAGATGTTTATAAAAGCGCCTCCTCCGAAGCGCGCGCGGAAGCCGCCAAGAAAGGCTGGGAAACCCGGCGCAAGAACGCAAAGAACAAGAAACGGTAAGCTGATTAAAGCTGGTGATCCAAGGGGAGCAGCGTAAACACCCCGCTGACCAGCTTGCGCCATAATCCCGGGTCGGGATCACTGTCGAAATCCACGCGCCTGCCTTTTTCTTCCGTCATCCAAAGTATCTGTTGCCCTGCCTGGGTGCGCACCAGCTCGAGCCGATAGCTGGATTTGGGCGAAACCGCTTCAT
>CAYMDD010000237.1:0-3211 GCA_964389045.1 uncultured Rickettsiales bacterium | reverse complement strand
CGCATTTGGGCCAGGAATGCGCCGGAAGGAGGAGCGGTATTTACCTTCACGCTGCCGCTGAAAGCCGAAAGCGATAGCAGTCAGTAATTGCGTTAATTGCGCTTCGGATGGTTAAATAGAGTATTTAAGCGTTAATTCCCAGTTTATTTCTATTGGTTTTAACGTAATTTTATGATATGTTTCGCCGTCGCTGAACACTGGAGTGGACAAGGAATAGCCACCATCTCTAGTAGCGATTACCTGGAATTTTAACTAAATGCAGTATATCCTGCGTATCGTTGCAGGTGCTGCTCATTTACAAAGGGAGCGCTATGTCCAAAGCTGCCGTTTTGAAGAAAAGCGAGTCATCCAAGAAGATTACGGTAAAAACTCCTCCGAAAACCATTCCAAAGAAAGCAGCCGCGAAGGCATCTCCAAAGCCTGTCCTGGCTAAGTCCGCTCCGGTGAAGCCTGCAATCAAAGCAAAGCAAACGTCGCATAAGGCAAAGCTTGCGCCTGTTCCTCAGCTAAAAGTTGTAAAGGCCGAGGCCGCTCCGCTGAAGAAGCCGTTGGTTAAAAAGCCCGAGAGCGGCAAGAAGGAATTCAAGGTCGGCAGTTATGTGGTGTATCCCACCCATGGCGTCGGGCGGATTGTCGCCGAGGAAAACCAGGAAATCGGCGGCATCATGCTGCGCCTTCTGGTGATTTCCTTCGAAAAAGACAAAATGACCTTGCGTGTTCCCGTGCACCGCGCCTCAGGGGCTGGCCTCCGTCACATCAGCAGCGAAGGCGAGATGGAAAAAGTTTACGTCACGCTGAAAGCCCGCGCCAAGATCAGCCGCGGCATGTGGTCGCGCCGCGCGCAGGAATACGAGAGCAAGATCAACTCCGGCTGCATCATCTCGATCGCCGAGGTCGTCCGCGACCTGCACCAGAATGTCGATCAGGCCGAACGCTCCTATTCCGAGCGCATGATCTACGAATCGGCGCTGGGGCGCCTGGTGGGCGAGCTGGCGGCATCTGACAAGGTGGATCATAAGGTCGCCACCGATAAGCTCATCAAGCTGCTCCGCGCGAAGGTGGCGGCTTAAAAAGCTAGAGAGTATGGAGTATAGAGTTTGGAGTTTAGGAAAAAAGACCTTTGTCCATACTCTAAACTCCATACTCCATACTCAAATTCCTAATCCCCCTGCTTACGCCGTGTCGGATCGTGCGAGAAGCCGATGCCTTCGGCTTTGAAGCGGCGCATGATTTCCAGCATCACTTCGCTCTGCGTGTTCATTCTGCCGTCGCGCACGTTCTCAATCCAATAGGTCAGCAGGAGCGCCGCGCCCGTTTCGGTGAACTCGCGCAAAAAGCACGAAGGCGCGGGGTCGCGCGCGCAGCGCGGGTGGCTGCGGGCGGCTTCCAGCACCTGCTGACGCGCGTTTTCAATATCGGAATCGTAGGTGACGACGATGCGGATTTCCATGCGCACGGATTCGCTGGAATATGTCCAGTTGGTGATGCGCGTGTTAATCAGCTCATCGTTGGGCACCAGCACTTCGCGCCCTTCCGCCGTTTCGATCAGCGCGTAGCGCATGTTCAAGTTCCGCACCCAGCCGGTATAGGTGCCGACCTCGACCAGATCTCCGATCTTGATGGATTTTTCCAGCAGCAGGATAATGCCGCTGACGAAATTGGCGGTGATTTTCTGCAAGCCCAGGCCAGCGCCCACGCCTAAAGCGCCGCCGAAGATGGCAAAGGCGGTCAGATCGATGCCCACCGCGTCGAGCGTGATGAAAAAAGCGGCAGCGTACAGCAGCACGCGCGCCAGCTTCACGATCAGCTCCCGCGCGTTATAGCTGATATGCGTATTGCCGCGCAGCGAATGCTCCAGCTGGCGGGATAAGGTCGACGCCAGCCAGAAGACGACGACCAGGACGAAGATGCCCTGCAACACGCCGAGCACGGAAATCTGGTACTTGCCGAAGCCGATATCGAGCGAATCGAGGTATTGCGCCGTCGGCTCCATAAAGCCGGTTACGCTTAAAATGGCGGTGACGAAAATGGCCGCGATCATCAGCCATGCCACCAGCCTGGCATGCACGGTGATCCATACCATCTTGGCAAACAGCCATGCGACGCAAAGACGCATCGACGCCTCGATCACGGCTCCGGAGGGAGAATACTGCGCGGCGATGGGCTGGGCGACGCTTAAGTAAGCAATCCCGAGCAGCGGCGCGGTCAGCGGCATGAAATAAAGGAAGATCCTGCCGACGGAGGAGGGGTTGGCGCTCATCCTGCGGGCAACCTGCTTTTTTACCAGGATTGCCACCAGCACCGCAAAAGTAATTGAGAGTACCGAAAGCAGCAGCTCAAAGTAAAAACGCGGCTCCCCCAGCAGCACGGTGAACCGGCTTACGCCTTTTTCCCAGAGGGGAAGGAACGGTTGAAAAGAAGCCATGATGTTCGGGCTGTCTTTGCCTTTAAAATAGCACAGTTCGACTTTAGGCGCCGAGCATTTAACAATTTATTAAAATAGCCTTCGCTATAATTGTTAAAAATCATGATAATACATTGGGGCTTTAACCACATGCAGCGCCGACAACACGGCTATACGTTGATTGAGCTGGCGGTGGTGATCGGCATTATCGGCGTGCTTGCCGGGATGCTGGCGCCGATAATGACGCAGAAAGCCATACGCAGCCGTAACCTGGAAGTGAGCGAGCGTTTCGCCGCCATTCAGGGCGCATTGCTTGCGTACCGCGAACGGAACGGTCGGCTGCCTTGCCCCGGTTGGCTTACCCCCGCGATTACCTCCAACCAATACGGAGTCAGCTTAGGCTCCCCGGGCGCGTGCAATGCGCTTGGGGTAGGTGTCTGCGACGGGGGCGATGCGTGCCGCCTGACGGCCAATGTCGTCGTGGGCGCGCTGCCCGTGCGCACGCTGGGGCTGGCGGACGAGGCGATGATCGACGCTTGGGGCGGGCGCATTCTTTACGCCATCGATGAGCGGTTTAGCGCCGTGGATGCATTTAAGACTTATGCGCCGAAAAGCGGAACCGGCGCGATTGAGGTACGCGACGAGGCGGACAATGTCCGCACCTCCGCCGCGATTGCAGTGATGGTCAGCCACGGGCCGAACGGGCATGGCGCCTATACGCGTTTAGCATCCACCAAAACCACGGCTGCCAGCGCCAGTGCTATGGACCGTAAAAACTGCCACTGCGATGCCAGCGCCGCTGCCGCC
>CAYMDD010000236.1:0-3236 GCA_964389045.1 uncultured Rickettsiales bacterium | reverse complement strand
CAATGAACCTGCGCCGGCTGGATTTCTTCGAATTCAGCGTCGATGATCGCTTGCGCGTCCTTGCTCAAATAGATGCGCCGGTTAACGTCAGGCTGGCCGGAGCGCATGCTTCCTCCGTTTGCGAAACAGGGTTTTGAATTTCTGCTTGATACGCTGGCGGCGCGTGGGCATGGCATCGATATGGCGAAAAGCCCGGTCGTCCGGCAGTTCATCCCGCCAGCCGGAATCGATTTGCTCCAGCAGGCGGTAAAGCGTTGGGTCACTAAGTGAGAGGACATCGAACCCTCCATAATCGTCATTGGATTTAGACATGATGCAACTCCTGTGGCGGTTAATGCTCACCATAAGATAATATGGATGTGCGCCAATTCGCTGTAGGCATTGGGCGCGGCTTTCGCAGCCTTCGCGCCGCCGCGCCGTAAAAATTCCGTAGTTGCCCGGCTACGGGCTTTAAGCGCAGTAGCCTTCCAGTCGCTACGGACTTCCTACGGCATTGATTGCTATTGTTTGTCTCGCAACCAACGGAGGAGTTCCATGAATGATTGCGATTCCCATGCCTCTACTGCAGCGTCCATCGCCCCCTGCATCGTTGCCGCGTGTGAAGACTACCTTTGTGCCGCGCAAACCCATCAACCTTTAACCCAGGAGCATTTTTCTTATGCAAGACATGAAAGCGTTTCGTAAGGCCATCCGCCTGGAAATCGGCCATGTATGCGACAACATCAAACGGCTGGAATTCATGGCCGCGCGCCTGCGCGGGCCGCTTAAGCGCGAAATCCGCCGCGAACTGGCGGCGCTCAAGCGCTTCCGCGACCATGTGCTGCGCCGAATCCATCGGTTGCGCCTGACGGGCAAGCCCATGTGCGCAAATACCGCGCAGCGGATCAAGGAAGAAGTCTTGCGCATTCGCGGCGGCTGCCAGGCGCTGGAAGCGCAGTTGCGCTAGGAGCTACGCATGATCCTCCCGCTTGAGCGCATCAGCCCGGATACCAGCTACCCGTTTCCGAATCTCTATCCTTACGGCATGTACGGATACGGTTACGGACGCCCGCTGGTGATCCGGCAAGAGGCTGCCACACTACCGCATGGTGAAGTGCGGGATATCGTTTCCTTAAGCCCAGCCGCCCGCCGTTTAATCGACCAGGCGGAGCGGCTTGCATCCATCAACACCACCGATAAGGAGTAATCAATGACCGCAATAAACTGCCCCGTGTGCCAGGCGCCGTTTCAGGAATCCGTCCGCGAGGGCATTTTAATCGACACCTGCACCCAGTGCCGTGGCGTGTGGCTGGATCGCGGGGAGCTGGAAAAGCTCCTTGCGGCCATGCGGCAGGAAGTCGGAAATACTGTGCCGGCGCAGCCCGCAGCCGCAGCGGCTAGTCTTGTAGTGGCACAGCCGCAAGGCTACGTGCCACCCCAGCAACCGCATTATCCTCCGACACAGCATTCGCATCAAGGCTACCAACAGCCTTACCGCCGCGATTACGATGACGACGACTATCGCCGCCATGGCGGTGGCCGTTATTACAAGAAATCGAAGATGGAACGCCTGTTCGATATCTTTGACTAAGTCAATCTCCAATCCATTCGAGGAAACCATGAAAACACTTGCCATTGCACTCTCCGCCGCCGCGCTGCTCACGGCGCCCGCTTACGCCGGTAACGATGAAAAGGAGGTTGCCGCCGCGTTTGCGGATTGGCGGCATGCGCTCTCCAGCGGAAAAGCCGAAACCATCGTGAAGCTCTACGATGAGGACGCGATATTGCTGGCTACGCTCGCGGCGAAGCCGCTGAAGACGCAGGAGGAGCGGCTGGCGTACTTCACCGGGCTGATGCGGAAGCCGAAGCTGAAAGCCACGCTGAACGAAGAGTATATCCGCAGGCTGGACGAAGACGATGCAGTGGTAAGCGGCATTTACACCTTCGGCTTTGAGGAAAGCGGAAAGACCGTCGAGGTTCCGGCGCGCTACACGTTCGTTTTTGAAAAGGAGAACGGGCGCTGGATGATTGTGGAGCATCACTCCTCCAAAGTGCCGGACTAAAGGAGCAGTCCATGGTGTTTTTCCCACGAAGCTGTCTGGCAATAAGCCTGATGTTTCTCCTGACCGGATGCGCCGACCGGGAGGAGGACTGGCTGCATTCCTGGCCTGCGCATGCCGCGCCTGCCTCCGCCCTGCCGGTGAAAGGGTTAAGCGGCGAGAAACACCATTTCTAGCTATGACCGTAACACGCTGACTTCAAAAGGAAGAATACGATGGAATTTCTCTTCGATGTGGTGATGGGCAAGCCCGTGTGGATGTGGGCGGCGTTTATCGGCATCGTGGGCGTGCTGCTTGCGTTCGACCTGGGCGTGCTGCACCGGAAAACGCGAGAAATCTCCATCAAGGAAAGCCTGCGGTTAAGTGCTTTCTATATCGCTATTGCGCTCGCTTTCGGTGCATGGGTATGGCACTCGCTTGGCGCGCAAAGCGGCAAGGAATATCTCACCGGCTTCATCGTGGAGAAAACGCTGGCGATGGACAATGTGTTCATCATCTCGCTGATCTTCACGTATTTCGCTATTCCGCCGCTTTACCAGCACCGCGTGCTGTTCTGGGGCATTTTGGGCGTGATCGTGCTGCGCGCCATCATGATCGGCCTGGGCGCTACGCTGGTGTCGCAGTTCAGCTGGGTTCTCTATATCTTCGCCGTATTCCTGATTTTAACCGGCGTCAAGATGCTGTGGATCGGCGACAAGATGCCCGATATCGGCAATAACCCGCTGCTTAAGTTCCTGCGCAAGAACTTTCGCATCACGAACGAGCTGCACGGCCAGAAATTCACCGTGCGGCTGCCCGACCCCAAAACCGGCAGGCTCGCCGCCTACGGCACGCCGCTGCTGGTGGCGCTGGTGCTGATCGAGTTCGTGGACCTGATCTTCGCGGTGGACAGCGTGCCCGCCATCTTCACCATCACGCTCGACCCGTATATCGTCTACACCAGCAACATCTTCGCCATCCTCGGCCTGCGGGCGCTGTACTTCGCGCTTGCCGCCATCATCCACCGCTTCAAATACCTGAAGCAGGCGCTGGCCTGGGTGCTGATCTTCATCGGCGCCAAAACCTTCATCGCCGATTTCATGGGCTGGGAGAAATTCCCAGCCAGCCTCTCGCTCGGCGTGACTTTCGGGTTAATCATCGTCGGCATCGCGGTATCGCTCTATAAAACACGCAACGCGCCAGTGCCGGCGAAGGCAG
>CAYMDD010000235.1:0-3242 GCA_964389045.1 uncultured Rickettsiales bacterium | reverse complement strand
AGACGCCGATCGGCGACGAGGAGGATTCGCACCTCGGCGATTTCATCGAGGACAAAAACGCCGTGCTCCCGCTCGATGCCGCCATCCAGAGCAATCTGCGTGAAACCACCACAAGAATTCTCGCCACCCTCACCCCGCGCGAGGAGCGCGTGCTCCGCATGCGCTTCGGCATCGGCATGAACACCGACCACACGCTGGAGGAAGTCGGCCAGCAATTCTCCGTGACGCGCGAGCGCATTAGGCAGATTGAGGCAAAGGCCTTGCGGAAGTTGAAGCATCCGAGCAGGAGCAGGAAGCTGAGGAGCTTTTTGGATTATTGACATGCTGCTGCTGATGCTTCCTTTATCCCTAGCCATATTGGTGTTAAACGGAATCAGCCTTTATCATGCCAGAAAACTCCTGCCTGAAACGCCGCGGCGCTCCAGTATCGTTAATCCGCTTATAGCATCGACATTGTTATATGCATTGTTGTTAAGCATGGTCGGGTTGTCGGTCTATGCATTGGCAATGCGGTAATGCCCTCCATCACCGAATTCTTGGGCATGTGGATCACCATCAACTGGAACGGTCACAATCCGCCGCATTTTCATATCCGTGCGGGTGAATACGATGCGATTATGCGCATCGACAACGGCACGCTCATAGCCGGATATTTGCCTCTGGGAAAGTTGAACCCGCTTGCCAAATGGGCTAAACTGCATCAAAGCGCGTTGATGGATAACTGGCAGCGCGCCCAGGACGGCCAGTCGTTACAATGGATCGAAGCGTAGAGGTTTATGTTTTTCAAACGCCGCAAAGCAAAGCTGTGTGAAATCGTCGACGTCGATTATCTCGGCGGCCATAGGTTGCATTTGCGCTTCAATGACGGGCTGGAAGGCAGTATCGACCTCAGCGATTTCGTCAAGCGGGGTGTGTTCAAGCCGCTGGAAGACCCTAAAAAATTCACGCAATTTGACCTGATCTATGGCACCATCGTCTGGAAGCCCGACCGCGAAGACTTGGATGTCGCGCCAGAACATCTCTATTGGCAGGTGCATCGCAGCAAGCCCTATGCGAAATGGGGATTCGATTATTTCACCCCTGAGCATTATCAGCAATCGCACGCATGACCGCCACCACCCGCCTCTACACCGCCCTGTTCGGCCAGCTGGTCGGCCAAGACCAGTTTGGGAACCGCTACTACCGCAACAAAACGGATAAGCCGGGGCGCCACGGCGAGCGCCGGTGGGTGCGGTATGCCAGGACATCGTTCCTGCGAGAGCTGCTGGGCGGCGGCCTGCCCGACCCCTCCCGCGTGCCGCCGGAATGGCACGGCTGGCTGCACCACACGCTGGCCGATCCGCCGCCGGAAGGGGGCGCGCGCCACCATGCGTGGGAGAAAGCGCCTACCCCGAACCTCACCGGCACGGCGGGGGCGTATCTGCCGCAAGGCCATCTGCTCAAAGGCGGCGCGCACGCGCCGACAACGTCGGATTACGAACCCTGGCGGCCTTAAAAAACGCTGGACTTTTTCGGCGCATGGTTCATGTTCCGGCCATGGAAAACCCCATGCATAAAGGCTCGCCATGCGCAAGAATCCAATTGAGACGCTGATGGGCGCGGTGGTGCTGGCGGCTGCCGGGGGGTTTCTGGCCTTCGCCTATAAAGGCAGCGAGATGCGCGGGCCGGAGCATGCCTATACCGTCAAGGCCAAATTCTCCAACGCCACCGGCTTGAACACGGGCAGCGACGTGCGCATCGGCGGTGTCAAGATCGGCGTGGTCTCAGGCATGACGCTCGATGCGAAAACCTATGAGGCCGTGGTGGCCATGCAGCTTCAGCAGGATGTGCCGATCCCGGACGACTCGACGGCGTCCATCTCCAGCTCCGGCCTGCTGGGCGAGAAATTTGTGCAGCTGGCGCCGGGCGCGAGCGAAGAGAATGTGAAAGACGGCGGCACGCTGCAATTCACGCAATCCTCGGTGAGCCTGGAGGAGATGATCGGCAAGTTCATGTTCAGCGGCGGCGGCGTGGATAAGGGCGGCAAGCCCAAACCGGAAGCGGATGCCCCCGCACCCGCGGCGGAAGGCCTGACGCCGAGCCTGACTCATTAAAAACATGGACGCCATGCGGCATTCGCGGTTGCTGCTGCTCGGCCTGGCATGGCTGGCCGCGCCTGCTTTCGCCGCGGACGCCGTGCAGGAGGAAGTGGAAAGCGAAGCGGGCGCTCCGCTAAAAACCGCACAGGAGAGCAAGCCTCCGCCTGCGGAGACGCCTCCCCCGCCCGATAATGCCATCCGCCTGCGAGGCTTGAACAAGGTCACCGCGCGCATCGAGACGCTGGAAGCGCCCTTAGGCACGGTAATGCGCTTCGGCGCGCTGGAGATCATTGCGCACCGATGCTGGCGCTCTCCGCCGGAGGACAGGCCGGAAAGCGCAGGCTTGCTCGAAATATGGGAAAACAGACCGGGCGAAGGCACGCAGAAATTGTTCTCCGGCTGGATGTTCGCCTCCAGCCCGGCGCTCTCGGCGCTGGAGCATCCTGTCTATGACGTAACGGTGATCGCCTGCTCGCATTTGACGCTCGAAGAGTGATTACGCCGCATCCTTGCCCACCGCATCGCGGATGGAGCCAAGCCCGTCGCGCTTCACGAAATCCGATAAGCCCCCCACAATCTGCTGCACCAGGCCGAAGCCCTGGTAGATGAGCGCGGTGTAGAGCTGCACCAGGCTTGCCCCGGCGCGGATTTTGGCATAGGCATCCTCCGCCGACGCGATGCCGCCCGCGCCGATAAGGAAAATCTTTCCTTCCGTCAGGCGGTACATGCTTTTAAGGACTTCGGTGGAAAGCGGAAGAAGCGGCCTGCCGCTCAATCCGCCCGTCTCCCCGGCATGCGCGCTTTGCAGGCCTTGCGGGCGCGAGACGGTGGTATTGCCCACGATCAGCCCGTCAAGCCGCATCTCCAGCGCCAGGGCGGCGACGGCGCGGCGGGCGTCCGGGGTCAGATCGGGGGCGAGCTTGACCAGGAGCGGCGGCTGGCGTTTCAAGCCCGCGCGCGTCTCCAGCAATGCGCCGAGCAGCTTGCGCAGCGCGTCTTCTGCCTGCAGGTCGCGCAGGCCTTGCGTGTTGGGGGAGGAGATATTGACGGTAATGTAATCGGCATAGGGCGCCACCGCGCGCAGCAGGGCGGTATAGTCGGCGGTTGCGTCGGGGCTGTCTTTGTTCTTGCCGATATTGACGCCCAATATGCCGTTCTTCGTGC
>CAYMDD010000234.1:1439-3262 GCA_964389045.1 uncultured Rickettsiales bacterium | reverse complement strand
CGCAACGGGAGTGGGTAAAACGTTTGACGATCCGGTCTTCGAGCGAATGGAAGGTGATGACCACCAGCCTCCCACCCGGCGCCAGCAGCGTCTCTGCCGCTTGAAGCCCCCGCTCCAGTTCCCGAAGCTCGTCATTGACCCGGATACGGAGCGCCTGGAAGCTTTTCGTCGCCGGGTCGGTGTTCTTAAGTCGCGGCATGACGCGCGCGATAATCTCGGCCAGTTGTGCGGTGCGCGTGATCGGCGCGTCCTGCCTGGCGTTGACGATGGCGCGGGCGATGCGGCGGGAAGCATGCTCCTCGCCGTAGAGGTAGAGCACATCGGCAATCTCTTTCTCGTCCGCTTCGTTGATGAAATCGGCGGCACTCACGCCTTCGCGGCTCATGCGCATGTCGAGCGGGCCGTCCGCCTTAAAGGAGAATCCCCGCTCGACCCGGTCGAGCTGCATGGAGGAAACGCCGATATCGAGCACGATCCCTTGCACGGAAGCGATGCCGTGGCGCTCCAGCAATATGCACATCTGCGAGAAACTGCCGGCCAGGAACACGAACCGCTCCGGGAACTCCTGCCGCAGCTTTTCGGCGAAAAGCTTGGCGTCCGGGTCGCGGTCGATGGCGAAGACGCGGCAATCCGCGCTTGAAAGTATGGCGCGCGAATAGCCGCCCGCGCCGAACGTGCCGTCCACGTAGATGCCGCCATCCTTCGGGTTCAGCGCCTGCAGCATTTCCTGAAGCATCACCGGCTGATGGGCGGACACGCTCATGCGGCGCCTCCCTTCCCGGCGCGGGAAAGCAGCCCGCCCTTTACCGCATTCCGAGCCGCTTCGGCGTGGCGGGCATAGGCTCCCGGCTCCCAGATTTCGAACACGTCGCCCTTGCCGACGAACATGGCTTCCTCCTGGATGCCCGCATGCGCCAGTAAGTGCGACGGCAGCATGACGCGGCCTTCTCCGTCGAAGGCGATCTGTACGCTTTCGCCGAACAGCATTGTCTCCAGCGCATCGCGTTCCGGCGAGAACGGGTCCATCGCCTGCAGGCGCGCGTTCATCGCCTGGTGGCGCTGCAGCCCGCAGGCTTCAATGCACTGACTTTTAAGCGATGCGTAGGCGATCATGCCGGTGAATTCCTGCGATAGTAGAAGCGTGCGGAATGCCGCCGGTACCGAAACGCGGCCTTTCTTGTCTATCTTATTGCAATAGCTTGCAAAAAAGAGCATCCCGGCGCCTTTGGAATTTTATGGGATAGTATGGGTATACGTGGGATGCTATTGGTTCGATGTGGGGCTGTCAAGGAATGTTCGCATAAATTTTCGCACATAAAAAAAGCAGCCGACGCGGGCTGCTTATTTTATCCGAAATGCTAAGGGAATCAGTCGAGACCCATGCTTTTTTCCGCACACTTCTGCGTCCGCTGCGCCCAAGGCGGGCGGCCTAGGGCAGCGCTTAAATCCTTCAGCGCCCCGGACAGCGCCCGGCGCTGGTTGGCCAGCGCGTCGTTATACTCCGCGGCCCCCTGAATGCCGTCTTCGAAATCGTCCCGGCGCAGCTCTTCCCGCACCGGCTTGCCGTCGATGATGTTTAACAGCACCCTTGCCACATGCTGCGGAAGCCTGAGCCGGTACGATTCCGGCGGCACGGGCGTATCGAGCGGCGCAGATGCCAGCTCGCCCTTATCCCCTGCTACCCTCGCTTCAACCATTTCCTCCATCGGCGGAAGCCATCTTTCTTCCCGGCTGAATGCCAGCAACCTGCCGAGCGCCGTATAGGCCTTCACCGGATGGGCAACCTCAATAATGTAATCTTTGCCGTCCGCGCTCACCGGGTG
>CAYMDD010000234.1:0-1429 GCA_964389045.1 uncultured Rickettsiales bacterium | reverse complement strand
TGCTTGAACACTTCCCCCAACCGGTCTTCCGCCCCTTCGCCGCGCGCGAGCTTTGCCTTGCGCTCGGATTCGGTGAACTCCGCGCGCCGCCTTGCATCGCATTCAAGCTTCCAATCCACCGCTCCTTGCGCCGCTTCTTCCACATGCGCGGTGTTTTGGAAATATTCCTGCAAATCCACCCCTTGCGGCGCGGAGTGGCACGCCTCTTTCATCAGCTTATCCACCGTTCCTTGATAATAGCTTTCCTGCATATCGCCTTGAGGAAACCTATCGGTAACGGCGCGCTTCAGACGGTTATGAATTCGGATATGCGCATTCTGCGCCTCGATAATTTCAGGAAAGCGCTCGCCGAATATTCCTAACTTCTCGACATTTTGCGCATCCTGCTCATCCACTAATCGCTGCAAACGATCATATCGCAGAACGCCGTCTTCCGTAATGCGCGAGACAGATCCCCTGGAATAAGCAACACCTTTATCACCGAGCAAACCTCGTAGCTTGGGCATCAACGCTTTCCGCTCCGCCATGACTTTACGAAGCTTTTGCTCGTTTTCACTGCATGCCTCACGTCAATGTTCGATCCCAGGCAGGTTGGGTTCGCGCCAGGGCTGATTTTGCGTGTAGCCGCCCAACGAGATGCCGTTTCTGGCGGCGAGCATTTTTTCAGTTAACTCTTCAAATTTTTGTAGCGCTACGGCCTTCTCCGTCTCCGTCGGCTCCGGCACGGCGCTTCCTCCGGCGGCGGCCACTGCCGTAACCCCGCCGCGCCTGAGAAGACTACGCCTCGTAATGCCTGCGGATGTCATAACTATCTCCGGGTATGAATTTAATGCAGTATTTTAGCACCGCTTAAGCGACCCGGCTACCAAATTAATATTTGTTAGAACTTATGCAAGATTAAGGCAGGCAAAACGCATCCTGATAGGTACCGTGCGCCCCCTCCGTAATGCGCTGGCGCCATTCCATGCGCCTTGCGGGCTTCTGGTAGAACCTGGGCGAGACATGGGTCTGTCGGTTCAGTTCCTCTTCCATGAGTGCGGCGAAAAACTGCTGCCGGTACTTGGCCTCGGCAAGCAGCTTGTCTTCCAGCCCCGCAGGCAGCTTTGCCGGGTTAGGCACGACAGCGGTAAACAGCGGCATATCGCGCCAGCTTGCCCCCTGCGCCTGGATGTCTTCATAATTATCGAAGATAATAACCGGCGCATCCCCCTTGGCCGCGTCCAGCACGGCTTGCGCGTTGCGCTTTCGCTCTTCCCCTGCCTTGCCGCGCAGCTGCAGAGCGAAATATTCCGCCAGCATTCGCCATTGCGCTTCCGGCAATTGCTTGCGCAAATGCAGAGCAGCTTTTTCTGTCTTACTCATGTTAAAAAATATTAATTAATAGCCATCGTAGTTCTATAATCCAGATATCGCTCAATGAGAAGATATT
>CAYMDD010000233.1:1519-3299 GCA_964389045.1 uncultured Rickettsiales bacterium | reverse complement strand
GGGTGGAGCTGCTCAAAAGCGCAGGCGTTGCCTTCCAACTGAATTGCGATATCGGGCGTGACACCGGCTTCGGGGAGTTGCGTGCAAAGCATGATGCCATTCTCATTGCCACAGGCGTTTATAAGCCGAAGGAGCTGGAACTACCTTCCTTAAGCAATATCATCCCCGCGCTCTCCTATCTTACCGCCAGCAATAAAAAAGGATTGGGCGATTGGGTGATCGAGTTCGAAAGCGGGTATTTGAATGCGCGCGGCAAGGATGTCGTTGTCATCGGCGGCGGCGATACGGCGATGGACTGCGTGCGCACCGCCATCCGCCAGCACGCCAACTCCGTCACATGCCTGTACCGGCGAGACCGCGCCAATATGCCGGGCAGCAGGCGCGAAGTGAAACATGCAGAAGAAGAATGCGTGCGCTTCGAATGGCTTTCCGCACCGCTCGCTTTCCACGGGGACGATGCGGTGGAGGCGGTGACGGTGCAACGCATGCGGCTCGGGGAGGCTGATGCTTCCGGCAGGCAGGCGAGCATCGCTATCGAAGGGGATACGTACCGGTTGAACGCAGATATGGTCATCACCGCGCTCGGCTTCGATGCGGAGGACATGCCATCCATGTTCGGCGCGCCGGAACTCCGCCTCAGCCCGCGCGGTACGATCGCGGTGGATGCAAGAACGCTGATGACATCCATTCCCGGCGTGTTCGCCGCCGGAGACATCGTGCGCGGCGCAAGCCTGGTGGTATGGGCCATCCGCGACGGACGGGACGCGGCGGTGGGAATCGAGGGATATTTGCGGGCGAAAACATTACGAGCAGCATAGAAAGAACTATTATGACCAAAAAGTTTAAGCCTATCCCCACATTCAAAACAGAAGATGAGGAGCGGGAATTTTGGGCAACGCACAGCTCTACTGATTATGTCGATTGGAGTAAGGCTGAACGGGTGAGTTTTCCTAATTTGAAACTCAGTCACTACGGCGATAAAAATGAATAATTCTTGGCACGCCCGCGCCGTTTATCTTTTCCAGCATGGTCTCTATGACCCCGCTACTGAACACGACGCCTGCGGCGTCGGGCTGATTGCGGCCATCGACGGGAAGCCGCGCCGGGAGATCGTGGAGAAAGGCATCGAGGCGCTCAAAGCCGTTTACCATCGCGGCGCGGTGGATGCGGACGGGAAAACCGGCGACGGCGCGGGCATCCATATCCAGATACCGGCGCCGTTCTTCGAGGATTACATCGGCCATATCGGCAAAACGCCCAAGCCCGGCGGGCTGGCGGTCGGGATGATGTTCTTGCCGCGCAAGAACCTTGCCGCGCAGGAGGCGGTGCGCGGCATCGTGGAAGCGGAAATCCTAAAGCTCGGCTATTCGATCTACGGCTGGCGGCAGGTGCCGGTGGATGCGCAAGTCATCGGCGACGTGGCGAACGAAACCAGGCCGGAGATCGAGCAGGTCATCATCGCCGGCAAGCAAGGCGTGGAGGAAGGCCGCTTCGAGCGGGAGCTGTTCTTCATCCGCAGGCGCATCGAAAACGCGGTGCGTGCGCGGGCGTTGCAGGATTTCTATATCTGCTCCTTCTCCCACCGCTCGCTGATCTATAAAGGCCTGTTCAAAGCCGAGCAGCTGACGGGCTTCTACCCCGATCTGCTGGATACGCGCTTTGTCTCCTCTTACGCCATTTTTCACCAGCGCTTCTCCACCAATACCGCGCCCGCCTGGCATCTGGCGCAGCCGTTCCGCGTCTGCGCCCATAACGGCGAAATCAACACGCTTAAAGGCAA
>CAYMDD010000233.1:0-1509 GCA_964389045.1 uncultured Rickettsiales bacterium | reverse complement strand
TAAAGGCAACATCAACTTCATGAAGAGCCATGAGGCGACGTTCCATGCGGAAGCCTTCCGCGGCTTCGAAGCCGATCTTCTCCCCGTCATCCCCGGCAACACCTCCGACACCGGCGCGCTGGACAGCGTCATGGAGATATTGAGCAAGGCAGGCCGCCCCCTGCCCTTGGCCAAGCTGATCCTCATCCCGCCCGCGTGGAACCGCGCCTGGGACATGCCGCAGGCGCACAAAGACCTCTATGCCTGCTGCAACAGCATCTCCGAGCCGTGGGACGGCCCGGCGGCCATTGCCGCATCCGACGGCGAATGGGTCATTGCGGGCATGGACAGAAACGGCCTGCGCCCGATGCGCTACGCCATCACGGAAGACGGGCTGGTGGCGGTATGCTCCGAATCGGGCATGGTGCCGCTGGAAGACAGCGCCGTGATCGAACGCGGGCGTTTAGGGCCAGGGGACATGCTCGGCATCCATTTAAAGGATGGCAGGCTCTACCGCGAAGGCGAAATGAAGGATTATCTGGCGGCGCTCTACCCCTACGGCGAATGGGTGCGGAACATCATCCCTTTAAGCGATATCCTGGAAGGCGGCAGGCGCACCGCGCAAGGGCTGCCATCCCTGTCGGCCTTCCATGCGGAGTTCACGGCGGAGCGCCTGTGCGCATTGCAGCGCGCCGCCGGGCATACGGCGGAGGATGTCGAGACAATCCTCCACCCGATGGCTGCGGAAGGCAAGGAAGCCGTAGGCTCGATGGGCGACGATGCGCCGATTGCCATTCTCTCTGATCTGCACCGCCCGTTTCACCATTTCTTCCGACAGAATTTCAGCCAGGTGACCAACCCGCCGATCGATTCCCTGCGCGAGCGCCGTGTGATGAGCCTGTTCACGCGCTTCGGCAATGACGGCAATTACCTTGCGCTCGACCAATCGCACCAGCCGATCCTGCTCTGCGAAAGCCCTGTGCTCTTAAGCCACGAAATCGAGGCGATCCGGCGGCATTTTTCCGCCAAGGTGACGCTGCTGGATACACTATTTGATATACCCCCTATCCCCCTTCCTCAAGGGGAGGGGGAATCCTTGCGTGCAGGCCTTACTCGCCTGGTAGAACAAGCGGAAGCCGCCACGCGCGAAGGCAGGCCATACCTGCTGCTAACGGATGAGCATATGGACGAACGACGCGCCGCCATCCCGATGATCCTCGCGGTTTCAGCGGTGCACAGCCACCTGGTCAAGAAAGGCTTACGCAAAAAAGCCTCCATTCTGGTGCGCACGTCCGAGTGCATCGACGTGCACGCGCTGGCGGTGCTTATCGGCGCGGGCGCGACGGTGGTCAACCCGTACCTCGCGGAAGCAACGATTGCTGAGAGATATGGCAGAGGATTGTTTGATACTCCCAATGGAATAGTCCCCCCGCGCCTGTCCTCCGAAGCATTGGCGAAGGAGGATGCGGGGGAATTCAGGGGGGAAACCGTAATTGCTGCGCAAGATAGCTCAGGCGGATTCCCTTCCCC
>CAYMDD010000232.1:0-3299 GCA_964389045.1 uncultured Rickettsiales bacterium | reverse complement strand
CCGATAACCTCCAGCAGCGCTTAAGAGACGCAAAGCCCAGGGATGGGTTCTGCGTCTCTTTAACTTTTTAACCATTTATCCACCCCGCTTGCATCCGGCGATTTGCCCAAGTATAACGCTTCCTCACATCATTAATGATTGCACCATGCCCCGTTCGTTAAACGATATCCGCGCCGCGTTTCTTGATTTCTTCGCAAGTCACGACCACCGCGTGCTGCCCTCCTCCCCGCTGGTGCCGCAGAACGACCCGACGTTGATGTTCACCGCCGCGGGGATGGTGCCGTTCAAGCACGTCTTCAGCGGCCTGGAGCCTGCGCCCTACCCGCGCGCCGCCACGGCGCAGAAATGCGTGCGCGCCGGCGGCAAGCACAACGACCTGGACAATGTCGGCTATACCGCCCGCCACCATACGTTTTTCGAGATGCTGGGCAATTTTTCCTTCGGCGATTATTTCAAGGAGCAGGCCATCCGCCTCGCCTGGGAGCTGGTGACGAAGGAATACGGCATCCCGGCGGAAAAGCTCGGCGTCACCGTTTACCACACCGACAACGAAGCATTTGAACTGTGGCGGAAAATTGCAGGCTTGCCGGAGAGCAAAATCCTCCGCGTCCCCACCTCCGACAATTTCTGGAGCGCAGGCGATACCGGCCCGTGCGGCCCGTGCACTGAGATTTTCTACGATCACGGTACCGGCGAAGGGGTTTGGGCATTGGACGGAAGTGGCCGCGACCGGTTCGGTGAACGGTTCGTGGAAATCTGGAACCTGGTGTTCATGCAGTTCGAAACCCATGAAGACGGCAACCGCACCGATCTGCCGAAACCTTCGATCGATACCGGCATGGGGCTGGAGCGAATCACGGCAGTGCTCCAGGGCGTGCACGACAACTATGATATCGACCTCTTCCGCGCGCTGATCGCGGCTTCGCAGGAACTTTTCCCCCCCTCTATCCCTCCCGCAAGCGGGGGGAATGCAAGGGGGGGAAGCATGGTCTCACACCGCGTCATCGCCGACCATCTGCGCGCCTCATCCTTCCTGATCGCAGACGGCGTGCTCCCCTCCAATGAAGGCAGGGGCTATGTGCTCCGCCGCATCATGCGCCGTGCCATGCGCCACGCGCATCTGCTGGGCGCAGGCGATCCGCTGATGTGGAAGCTGGTTCCCGCGCTGATCGAACAGATGGGCGCAAGCTACCCCGAGCTGATCCGCGCGCAGGCGGCCATCCAGGAAAACCTCCGCGCCGAAGAAGAGCGCTTTCAGCAGACGCTTGGGCGAGGCCTGAAGCTGCTGGAGGAGGAATCCGCGCATTTAAGCAAAGGCGCAACCCTTTCCGGCGAGGCCGCGTTCAAGCTTTACGACACCTACGGCTTTCCCCTCGACTTGACGCAGGATATCTTGCGCAGCCGCGGCATCGACGTGGACACAGAAAGCTTCGACGCAGCGATGGAGCGGCAGAAATCCATGTCCGCCGCCGCCTGGGCGGGTTCCGGCGATAAGGGCGCGCAGGCGCTTTGGTTCGGCTTGAAAGAACGCATCGGCGCAACGCGCTTCGAAGGCTACGACGCGGATGAGGCGGAAGCCACGATTCTCGCCATCGTCAAAAACGGCGAGCCGGTGGAGCACGCCGCCGCGGGTGACAGCGTCTCTCTTATTTTAGACCGGACGCCGTTCTATGGTGAATCCGGCGGCCAGGTGGGAGACAGCGGCTTGCTCTACGGCGCGGACGGGAAAACCTTACTTGCCGATATCACCGACACTGCAAAGCCGCTGGAAGATTTCATCGTCCACCATGCCGTGCTCAAAGCACCTGTAAAAACGGGCGATAGAGCGCTTGCCCGAATTGATGTCCAGCGCCGCACCCGCATCCGAGCCAACCATTCGGCCACCCACCTGCTGCACAAAGCCTTGCGCGAGGTGCTGGGCGAGCACGTGACGCAGAAAGGCTCGCTGGTGGCGCCCGATCGCCTGCGCTTCGACTTCAGCCACGGCAAAAGCGTGAGCGCGGAGGACATCGAGCGCATCGAGCGGAAAGTTAACCGCCTTATCTGGCGCAATACGCCGATCTCTATCGAGGAGATGCACCCCGACGAAGCCACGAAAAAAGGCGCGATGGCGCTCTTCGGCGAGAAGTACGGGGAGAAGGTGCGCGTGCTCTCCATGGGGCTTTCGGATGACGGGGAGAAGCCCGCCTCATCCCACTACTCCATCGAGCTGTGCGGCGGCACGCATGTGCGCGCCACGGGCGATATCGGGCTGTTCAAGATCCTTTCCGAAAGCGCCGTCGCTGCGGGCATACGCCGCATTGAGGCATTGACACGCGAAGACGCGTATGATTATCTCCGCGCCAAGGAAGAGGCGCTCAACGGGATTGCAGGCAGCTTTAAAGTCGCATCCGGCGATGTGCAAGGCAGGGTCGCCAAGCTTGCCGCCGATCACAAACGGTTGGAAAAGGAGCTTGCGGACGCCAAGCGGCAGCTGGCCGTCGGCGGCGCAGGCGGCATGGCCGAGGCCGGTGTAGAAACCATCGGCGCGTATCGCTTTACCGGCAGAATTTTTCAAGGATTAGAGCCAAAAGAGCTGCGCGGCATAGCCGAGCAATTCCTGCGCCAGGGCGCGGATGTGGCGGCAGCGCTGACGGTGGTGGAAGGCAAAGCCTCCATCGTGGTTGCGGTTCATCAGGATAAAACGGGTAAATTGAGCGCGGTGCCTCTGGTGCAGCAGGCCGTGGCCGTGCTTGGCGGCAAGGGCGGCGGCGGCAGGCCGGAAATGGCGCAAGGCGGCGGGCCGGAAGCGGATAAAGTGCAGGAAACCATGGAATCACTGAAGCAAATACTAGCGCAAGGAACCGCATTGCATGGCTAAAATGTACGGCCAGATCAAACACGAATACGAAGACTGCGCACGTGCCGATAAGCCGTTTCACTCTCCGCTTAAGCTGGTCGTGGCGATGCCCTACAGCATGCGTTTGCTGGGAAGCGAGAGAGAGATGCTGCTGGGCAAGGAATTCCCCCCCGCCGTCTATGAACGGGAAGCCTACATTGAAAGAGCACTGGCCAATCTCAAAACCAAAGAAGGGCTGGAAGTGGTGGAAATCGATTGGGAACAAGGGAAAATCGCTGTGAAGGAACACCTGCCCCGGGCGATATTTTACGCGCTGGACGATCCGGCGTTTGAGAATAAAGTGGAAACTTTCCCAACGTATCCGGGCGCTTACCGGACGTAAGGGGAATAACGGCAGTCACAGAAACTTCATAAACCCCCGCTTGGTGCCGCAGGCTTTACGCCTTATACTGTAAAGAGT
>CAYMDD010000231.1:746-3313 GCA_964389045.1 uncultured Rickettsiales bacterium | reverse complement strand
GGCATACGGAGATTTGATGCAGCGCGAGGCGGCCAGCGAGCAGGAAAGCCTGTTTGCGGTCGTAGGCGGCATCAAGGACGCCGTGCCCGCGCCTCACATGAAACCCTGCAATGACTGGGCGTCGCTGGAGAAGCTGCACCATGAATTCGAAGCCATCGGCTTTTATCTTTCGGCGCATCCGCTGGAAGCGTATAAAGCGGCGCTTAAAAGCTTGGGCGCCACCACCTCCAATCTGCTCCCCGAACGCCTGGGCGAGAAATATGCGCCGATCCGCCTGGGCGGCATCGTCACAGGCAAGAAAATGAAGGTCTCCGATAAAGGCCGGTTCGCCTTTCTTCAGCTGTCGGATACCGGCGGGGTGTACGAAGTGTCGATCTTCAATGAGGAGCTGCTGAATACCCAGCGCGACAAGCTGGAAAACGGGCAGATTCTGCTGATCCAGGCCGACGGCAAGATGGAGGAATCCGGCCCGCGGCTGATCGCGCAGTCGATCAGCAATCTGGAGGAGGAAATCCGCCGCCGCCCGCAGCCGGCGCGCGGTAAAAGCCGCCTGCGCATCGCTTTCACGCGCGGCGAGGCGCTGCCTGCCATCCGCGCCTGCCTGGGCGAAGCCAACGGGCAGGGGATTGCGGTGGAGCTGTCGGCATGTTTAAGCGAACAGGCCAATGCCAGCATCCGCCTGCCCGGCTGCTACAGCGTCACGCCTTCGGCGGTGGAGCGGATACGCGTGCTGGAGGGAGTGATTTCCGCCGAAGAAGTGGCTTGAATAACAGTAGCTTATCAACCGGCGGATTGTCACAAAACCTTCACTTGTCGCCTTGGGCGCAAACGCGTAATCTCTTACAATATCAATAAAGTGCGTGCCATGGGCGACCAGCTGAAACTGCATGAGCGTATCGACAACGATACGCAAAGAATCGTAAAGGATTACCGCCTGACCGGCGAAACCAAGGCGCTGTTCGAGCAGTACGCCGCGCTTCGCCGCCAGATTGCCGTATTCCAGGCAAGCAAGAACCCCCGCGAATACGACGGAGCCGCCAGCCAGCTGATGGGAGATGCGGCAGGCCTGCGCCACGCGGTTGAGCTGGCGCACCAGGGCTATGAACAAGGCTGGCACCAGGCACACCAAGCCGTGGAAGCGCAGCAAAGAAGGCAGGGCTTGCCGCCGCAGATGGGCCTGCCGCCCGGCACGATGCCCGCCATCAGCAACCCGCAGAATTTTGCCACGGGGAACGGCTACAGGTTTAATCAGGATGTGTTGAGCAAAGCTCCGCACCTTGGCGCAAAAACCCACTCGCCGCTCTCCACGCCCTACGGCAACCATCCCTTCTTTCAAAACCATGCCTTCAAGCCGCAAATGGGCGGGGGCGGCTATTTCACCCCCGGAATAAGCAACCCGTTCACGTACGCCACACCTTACAATGCGGCGCTCATGAATAATTTTGCCTATGGAAGGGGCGGGTTTGCCATCCCTTACCTTCCTTACAACCCGGCGTACGTGCACAAGGCAAAGCAGAGCGCCGCGGCGCGCGCTGCCAAGAATGCTGTCGAGAATGACGAGAGCGTCGAGCCGAAGCTTCCTTTCCCCACCAATAGAGGTGTGGCCAAGCTTGACGTCAAGGAAACCGCCGCTCTTCATAAAGCGATGGTGGATCTCGACAACGAAATTTCGCCGGGCGCATGGAAAAGCGTCATGCGCAATTTCAACGATTGGCAGGTGCCTGCCATGGAGCCGAAGATTTTCCCCGAACCGAAAGCGGAGCAGCCGCCCGCCCCGAAAGCCGCGGCTCCCGCTGCGCCTGTGCCGCCGTCCTCGCGCAAGCCCGAGCCGCCCGCGGCGGGTTCGCCTTTTCCTTTCACGCCCGGCGCGAAACCCGTGCCGGTGCGCCCTGCCTTGGACGATGCGCCAGCGCCTGCCCGTGTGCCGCCGAAGACGGCTTCTGCATCAACACCCAGGACGGAGCGGAAAACGGAAGGAATTATCGGCGGTATCGGCGCGGCGGTCATTGGATTGGCCATCGTATCCCGGATGGGCAGCATATTCGGCGATTGGAAAGACAAGGCGCTGAAAGCGGTGATGGTGGTGGCAGCGGGCATCGCAGGTTCGGCACTCGGCAAGCCGATTGCCAAAGCGTTAGGGCTAGGCAGTGCCGCCGCACCGGAAAACGGCACGGCTTCCGCAGGAGAGAGCAATCCGGGCGAGGCGCGCGACCCGCGCACGCTTTCTTCGCTCCGCATCTCCCCCGAAACCGCCCGCGGCGCACGCGCCGCCACCGCGGGCTTAAACAGCTCGTTTACCGCCACCGAAGCCGACATGCCCACCCAGGCGCAAACCACGGCCTATGCGCAAGGCCAGGCTGCCAAACGCGCCGCGCAAGCGCCGGGGGTGCAGGCGTGATGTCACAATGGTTTCACGGAATGTTCATACTGCTTAGGTATGATAATAAGTTATAGTAATGTTTAAGATTTATGTCGAAAGCCTAAGGTACATATGAGTTTTGACGATAACGAAGACCCAAAACCAACCTCCACTACAGAGAAACCTACGTCTCCTCTAGGCACAGGTG
>CAYMDD010000231.1:0-736 GCA_964389045.1 uncultured Rickettsiales bacterium | reverse complement strand
GGTGGCACCCCAAGCGAGCCTGGCGCTTCCGCTGGCGATGCCGCGCCTTCTACTGGCGCGCCTGCACAGCAAAATGTGAGTGAATATCTCCAATCGCTTTACACGCGGTATCGCAACTCGCTCAACGAAGGCGTCAAGGCCATGAGCGAGAGAGAATTCGTCGAAGATTTGAAAACCGGAGGCGCGGCGGCGAAAAGCTGGGTGAACAGCCTAAAATCCGAGGATCGGCCTAAGCTCAATAGCGCGATTGATTTTCTGGTTGGCCAGAGCAGCGCAGTCGGCACTCAATTCGAAAATTGGATCAATAGCGTGGCTCCCGGTGAAAATAACGGTAAACGTGCCAATAACTTTATGGACAATGCCGGAAAATTCCTGGCGCAGAATTCCAAGATGTCCGGCGCGATCGGCTTCGGCCTGCTGGGACTGCTGCTGCTGGGCGGCGGCGAGTTGGGGATTATCGGATTGATCGGCGGCGTGTTGCTAGGAATTATGGCAGGCCCGGCTATTTCCGAACGGATGGCTCCCGGCAGCACAAAACAGCTCCAGCTTAAAGACAATGAGAAAACAAAAGGGCTGACCGTAGACGGTGTAAGCACCAATCTTGCACTCAGCGCTGCAATTAACACTCCGAATGGCAAGGGTACTCAGGAAGTCACTTTTCTAGGCAACGGTGCGATGCCCGCAGGCGCCGGAAACGGAAAAATGACAATAGATTTCCTCCGCGTGCCGGATGCGG
>CAYMDD010000230.1:2195-3315 GCA_964389045.1 uncultured Rickettsiales bacterium | reverse complement strand
CCACTAGGTAATCGTCGTTGCTGGTATGGAAGGCGGAGGCTTTAACTGTTTTGTCGTCATTGGCATAGACCTCGCCGAAGATGGTGATGTTCTCGGCGGCGTTCACCATGCCTTTGCGGTGGGAGATGGGGCTGAACTGATACATGCCCTTGGCCGTATCGGCGTCGGCGGTTTGTTTTTTATTCGCATCGATCACGGGGAGAAAATACGGCGCAAGCTTCATCTTCTTGACGTAGTAGATGTTCCCGCGGTCGCGCCCGCCGTGGAAATCGAGATTGGCGTCGGTTTCCTCGACGCGGAAATTGTTGAAGCCGTTGCTGCCCAGGTAATTGGCGCTGACGGCATGGCGGAGATCGCGGAAGGTGAGGCCGGTGAAATCGCTGTAATAGGTCTTGTCGTATTCCAGCCCGTAGCCGTTGCCGCCGCCGCCCTTGTTAAGTGTGCCGTCAACGGTCAAGTTATCGCCTTTCATGCCCAGATTGGCGGAGAAGAAAAAGCCGTTGCTGCCGATATCCTTCATGTCGATATCGTGAAGTTCGGCGGCATGCGTGCCGGAGACGACCAGCGCTCGGTGGTGGCCATACGCTGCATTTGCGCTGCGCTCGTGCACGCCGTCGGTGGCGGCGTAGGCGGGGGCGAAATTGAAACTCGTTTGCCTAAGCTGCTCGAGCGCGTGTTTAGCCGGATTGTCGATGGCGGCTTCAGGAATCGCATAGCGAATCGAGAAGTCACGGAGGGTGAGGCCTTCGAGCAAATTGGCTTTATAGATTTTGACGTCCGAGGCCGTTTCGCCATCCGCTAGCATCTCCGTGCCGAAGGCGAGCTTGTGCTTGAGCTTGAGCGTATTGCCTTGCACGGATTCGATCTCGGCGATGCTGCACAGCTCGTCCACCGCATCGCCGACTTTGGACTGGGGATCGCGCTTGTAGACGAAAATGCGGTCGCCGGGGCGGAGGCCGGAAGCGTTGCTCACCTTAAGCGACGTATCGCCGAATGCAAAATTTCCTTCGGCCTGCGCAAGCGGTTTGCCCGCGCCGCCGGGCATCCATCGCCCGTTGTTAACGCCTGCATCGTTGCGGATATCGGCGCCCTGGATCTGGATGAAATTGTCGATTTTGCC
>CAYMDD010000230.1:1240-2185 GCA_964389045.1 uncultured Rickettsiales bacterium | reverse complement strand
GTGCTCGCCTGCGGCGAAATGCAGCGTCACGTGCTGCGAGGGCGGCACGGCGTCGAGCGCTTTCTTGATCTCGGCGACGCTGGCGCCCGGCGCAATGGTGATGAGCCGCGTGTTTTCTTTGGCGATACCGGCCTGCGCGTTTGCACGCATGGCCGTGCTTTCGCCGCGGTAGTGGTTGGGATCGAGGCCGCCCCAGTCGGGCTGCGGGCTGCGGGCTTGCGGAGAGGAAGTGTTCATAGTGCTAAATAAAATCGTAAGGGTGATATATCGTGTAGCTGCGTGCATGGATGAACGGCGTGCATGAGGCTTCACGCGACTGTCGGCAGATTGCGCTGCTTCTTGAACATCAGCAGCCGTTCCGCCGTTCGCTCTTGTTGCAGATGCTCGCCGATCAGGAAATCGACGTCTTCTTTGGTTTCGCATTTATACCATAAGCCCTCCGGGTATATCACGAAAGCGGGGCCGCGTTCGCACACGTCCAAGCAGCCGCTGGTGTTAACGCGCGTGTCCGCAATGCCAAGCTCTTTTACCCTGGCCTTGAAATAATCGCGCAGGGCTTCCGCGCCTTTCTCGGCGCAGCAGCCACGATCGTGTCCCGGCTGGCGCAGATTGGTGCAGCAGAAGATGTGGTAGCGGAAAGGAGGCATTATCCTATCTGCTTGCTGTGCTGCTGTTCGCGCTCGCGCTTTTGTGCCTGGGTGACGGCGAAGGGTTGATCGTCCGGGGCGATGCGGTCGCCGTCTGCGACGGTAATGCCCTGGTTGGCGGCCAGGGTTTGCCCATCTCCGTGCATTTTCTTCAATACCGCGCCAAGCTCCTTGGTAAGCGCCGCTTTTTCCGGGGAAAGGCTGCTTTTAAGCAGCGCAGCCTCGTTCTTGGTGCCTTTGGTATTCGGTGATTTGAAGGTAATCGCATCGTCAAGGCTTGCGCTCTGACCGCGGAATG
>CAYMDD010000230.1:0-1230 GCA_964389045.1 uncultured Rickettsiales bacterium | reverse complement strand
ATTGTAGCATGATCAGGGGAAGTCAATCAGCCCAATAATCAGCTGTTCCGATCAGCGGTGCAAGCAACCCTTGCCACACCTGACCCCTGGTACTAATGCCATGAGGAAACATGGTGGATTTGAGCTTCTTGCGGCGTTTTTTCCCAGCCAGGTAGTTTTGGTTATCGAGCGTGGCCTGTTCCTGCGCTTCCTCACCGGCGCGCTCCATATTTTCCTGCTGCTGCTCCAGCGCACTCACCGCTTGCTCCAGGCAGCCTTTGAGTGTTTGCATCAGGCGGTCGACGGTGTGGCCTTTCAGCTCATGCCATTTTTCCGGCTGCTGCGTAACGTCGGAGGATATCTGCATGGTGGAGGCTAAATCTTTGGGCTGCTCCAGCACCGCCTTCATCTCCAGCGAATGCGTTTTTTGCTCCACAGCGTAGGCCAGCAGCTCCGCCGCTTCGTTTGCCGCTTTCATCGAAGGGGCATTCGCCAGCTCGGGATTCGCATCCAGCGCCGTGCGATACGCCTTGATCGCAGCGCCTACCGCATCCGTCTCGGTTTTAGCGCCCGCGTCGCCAGCGCCCATCCACTCTTCCAGCGGCTTATCGGAGAATTCGAGGTTTTTCAGCCAGTCGAGGATGACGCGCACATGGTGCACCACTTCCTTCTTCTGCGCGTCCGGCATGGCGGTAAGCGAGGCGCGGGAGGCCTGCGCCTGGCGGATCTGCTCGCGCATCTGCTCCAGGCAGCGCTCGCTGATCTGCTCCGCCGTGCAGTTGCACAGCTCATCCTGTGAGGGGCGAAGCAGCATATTCTCCGGGGAAAACGGCGTTTCTTCCAAGGGCGGTAAATCCCAATCGCGGCGCGGCTGCCCCATGAACGAGCGGATGGCAGCCATGACCGTGCCCAGAAACCCTGGACGCGCCTGGGTTTTAATCAGGAATTTATAGGCTTCGGCTGCGCCTTCGCCTTCGGCGTTCAGGACGGCAACGCTTAAATAAGGCGCGAAGATATGGCCTGCGCCGGTGTCATTGCCGATGGCTCTGCCGAGATCGGCGGCGATTTCTTGGACGCAGGGGAGGTTTTTTTCTTCGCCTGGATCGAAGGACTCATCATTCTTGCCACGGCTGAAGTAATGCTTAAATACGACTTGCCGCACTATCGCTATGTTTTCTCGTACATTTGAGAATTTTGCATAATCAGGATGCTCCGGATCGAATATGGCCTGGAAATTGGGATTTCCTACGG
>CAYMDD010000229.1:0-3330 GCA_964389045.1 uncultured Rickettsiales bacterium | reverse complement strand
ATCATGAGAATGTTTTTCGGCACCACCTCGTCGCGCATGGTTTCGTCCAGCTGCGCGCGTCGCCAGCGGTTCCTCAGCGCGATGGCGACGGCGCGCTTGGCGTCTTTCTGGCCGACGATGAAGCGGTCAAGCTCGGCGACGATTTCCGGTGGGGAAAGATCGCTTGGGGTGAATTGCGTCATTGAAAATCCTTAAAAAATAAACGTTGGCGGGTGCTTTCAAGGCAGCCGTTTTCCTGTTATGTAAGGAACGTAAGACGCGCTATCAAGAGCAGATTTTAGCGCCCCAGCTGGGTAATACGCAACTCGCGCGCACGGGTAAGGATGGTATCCTCAAGGCGGCGGCTCAACGACTCGTCGGATTTCTGATCCCGCCATGTGCCGTTCTGCATTTTCTGCTTAAATACGCTGATTTTGATGCCATCGGCGCGTAAGGACTTATCCAGGATCAGCGCCGTGATCTTATAGCGTTCACCGGGCGCGGCGGGATCTTCGTACCAATCGGTAAGGATAACGCCGCCGAACGGATCGGCGGAGGCAAGCGGCATGAAAGCGAGCGTATCGAGGGTGGCGCGCCAGAGGTAGCTGTTGACGCCGAGCGCTCCGCCGTCGTTATTGTTTTTCGAGCTGCCGCCCATCGACAGCAAGCCATCCTCGCCTGTCAGCGAACCGCGGCTGTAAGCACGGTCGACCTTGGTTTCCTGGGGCACGTTTTGCTCCAGCTTGGCATTTTTCACGTCCGCGCAGGCGGCAAGCAAAAAACAGGCGAGGCAGGCATAAAGGCGTGATGGCATAAAGGCGAGCTTTTCAAGCAGAAGAAGTGGGAACTCGAATCTACGCAATTCGAAACGGTTTGTGAAGAGGGATGATAATGAGTCATGGTCGGGGATTGCAGGAAAAATGCAAGCTCTTCTTTTGTTATGCCCGCTTTAGACGGGCATCCGGGGGTACAAGCCCCATCGGTGCGGATGCCCTGCATCCTCAGGGATGGCAAGGGAGGCTCTCATTGCCCGCAACGCATTTCTCACTCGTTATCCGCCAAGCAAAGAAAAAAGGGCGGTGTTGCCACCGCCCTTCGATCTTAGATCGGTACTTGAAGCTGATTAGAAGTTCAGCTGGGTACCCACGAGAACCACAGTGCCGTCGTCGTCGGCAACACCCAGGCCTGCAGCCGGTTCCATATCGAACAGGGCTACTTCAGCATACGGGGTCAGGCCGGGAGCCAGCTTGTAATCCGCGCCGAACACGAGATTGCTGAAGTCGCTGCTGCCGACGGTGGTGTCGAGTTCGCTGTCCAGGTAGCTGACGCTGACGCCGAACGGACCGAACTCATAGGCAGCACCAGCCGTCCAGTAGCTGCTGTCGTCACCGCTGCCGGTCGGCTGAAGGCTGTCGCCCCAGTCGCCGTAAGACGCTGCAACGGTCACGCCCATGAACATGGCTTTACCGCCAACGTTCCAAGCGCGCAGGTCTTCGGAGGTGGTAGCTTCAGCGTCACCTATCTCGCCGGTGGCGGAGAGGCCGAGACCGACATTGTTGAACTTGCCTTCCCAGTTGATACCGCCGGCCAGGATATTTTCAGCGTCGCGATCGTTGCCGTCATTGAGGCTGACGTTCTGGCCGCGGCTGAAGCCGATGTCGGTGTTGCCGTTGCCGTTGTTGGTGTCAACCGCATAGCTGATACCGGCCTGGAAGCCAGCCCAGCGCGGGGTGTAATAGGTCAGCTTGTTGACGTTTTCGATCTGCTCGTTGCCGAAGGGACCGAAACCATAATTAACCGGCAGGTCAGGCTTTGCAATGAAACGAACGCCGGTGACAGGCACGCCGCCGCCGGTAGCGAAAGAGCTGTTCAGGAAGTAGTAGAAATCACCGTCAATACCGCCGGTCGCGCGAGCGATGGAGGAGGCGTCGATTTTCATGGTAGCGTCAGCGCCCACGTTCGAACCCATTTCCACGCGGCCCCACATGCCGTCCATGTAAAGGAAAGTTTTGGAAGCGTTGAAGCCTTGGTCGTCCGCGTCGCGGCTGGTATCGGCTTCCAGCCAGATCTCCGCGCCGTAGCCGAGACCGGCGTCCGACTTACCGGCAACTTTAAAGCTGATTTCGGTATCGCTGCGGAAGGAGTAGTCGCGGCCTTGATCGTTATCTTGGTCAACGTAACCGGCCTGGAAATCCGCAAAGCCGCCTACGGTGATTTTGGGCGTATTAGCCAGGGCGGCGTTCGCAAGCGTTGCTGCGCCGAGCAGGGCTGTAGTTCCGAGAAGAATTTTTTTCATAAGGAAGTTTCCCTATTTAAGTAGTTACAAAAGAATGGTAAGCCCATCGCTTTAAAAAAGGCGCAGGAAGTGAACACTCCATGCATTACCTTGGCGTACTTATCGTCGAATCCGTTTCCCGTGGCAAGACGGAACGGTGGTTTTGCCCCCCGGCGAAGAGCTTTTACGCGGTGCTGTTGCCGTATTGCAACAATTACCGGGCGCTTTACCGCTATTTTTAATGCTTTATTAAGATTGATCCCGTGATTGAAGCTGCCTTAAACACCATCCGGCATACAATGGCCTGTGCCGCCGCCTCTCCCCTCGCCGCCCCGCGCGTGCATCTTATCGGCGTCTCCAAAGGTGTGGCCGTAGACGCCATCGAGACTGCGATTTTCGCAGGAGTATCTGCTTTCGGAGAAAACCGGGTTCAGGAGGCGGCAGCCAAATGGTCGGCGATCCGCGGCCGCCACCCGCATGTGGGATTGCACATGGTCGGCGCGTTGCAAACCAGCAAAGCGCGCCATGCATTACAGCTGTTCGATTGCCTGCATTCGCTCGACCGCCCTCGTCTGGCGGAAGCGTTAGCAAACGAATTGCCGCCTTTAAGCACCCGATTCAGCTGTTTTATCCAGGTCAACACGGGCGATGAACCGCAGAAATCCGGCATCGCGCTGCGTCAGGCGGATGCGTTTATCGACGAATGCCTGAAGGTATGGAAACTGCCCGTGATAGGGCTGATGTGCGTGCCTCCCGCGAATCAGCCGCCCGCACCACACTTTGCTCTGCTGCGCCAAATCGCCCGTACGCACGGCTTAAACAATTTGAGTATGGGCATGAGCGGAGACTATGCGGAAGCAATCCGCATGGGCGCAACCCATGTGCGAATCGGCACCGCGCTGTTCGGCACGCGCCCCGTTTAAAAGAGGGTAAACAGCAAGTTGCTGTATTGATCCGTCCACAAATGACGACGGTCGGCCTGCACCGGCTTCCGCCAGCCGGGGAGTGAAAGGAGCGGCGCAATTGCTTTCTCCTCTTGCGCCATCACCAGCCAGCGTGCCTCTGTAGTGTAGGCC
>CAYMDD010000228.1:0-3332 GCA_964389045.1 uncultured Rickettsiales bacterium | reverse complement strand
CAGGCGTCTCACCCGCTTCAACGCCTGCTGGAAGGCGAGCCGCATACTTTATTCATTCCAAAAGAAAATCCAGCGTCCGCGCGCAAGCGCTGGATTGCAGGCGGGCTGCATGCAGCAGGCGCGCTGATTGTGGATGACGGCGCGGTGCATGCGCTCAAATCCGGTAAAAGCCTGTTGCCAGCCGGGGTGAAGGCGGTGGAAGGCGCATTTTCACGCGGCGATGCGGTGTGGATTCAGGATTTACAGGGTATGAGACTTGGTAAGGGGCTTTCCGCGTATAGCGCAGACGATGCGAGAGCGATAGCAGGCCGTAAGAGCGGCGAGATTGAGAGCATTTTGGGTTATAAAGGCAGGACGGCCATCATCCACCGCGACGATCTGGCGCTGGACGGCGGCCTATGAACCCTGAATCCGCATGGCGGCACGCGGCGCAGATATGGCTCGATGCGCATGCGGCGGAGCGGTTGACCTTAGCGGAGGGAAATGGGGAGGAATGGGTAAAAGCCGGCCTGCTGCCGTTCATCCCGGCGGGAGAGCCTGAAGCATGGAGCTTTCTGGTGATGCGCCCCAGGGGGAAGCACCCGGAACTGGGCGCGCCGCCGCTCCAGCTGTGCAAAGGGACGCGCATGGGCTTAAAGCGCTCGCGCTGGAGAGATTTGGAAACCGGGTTCAAGCACCGGGATTTTAAAGCCATCGAGCCGCTGGAAGTCGCCGCGCTGCGCGAGGCGGTGGAAGAGCTGGGCATCGTCATCGAGCGCCTGGTGCGCATGTTCGATGCGGGCGATGTCGCCTTTACATCCGCCAAAACGGGCAGGCCGAAGCATATGCGGCTGTTCGCCGCCGAAATACAGGGCAAGGACGGGCTGCTGCCCGCCGAGCACGTGGCGCGCTTTACGCAGGAAAGGCGGTGGGTGACGGCGGAAGAGTTTGCTTGCGAGGGGCGGGAAGACCACGTACATACTTTAAGGCATGTGCACCAAGCGCTTTTAGCCACTCCTTATTATTGAATATGCCGCAATATACCAACGCGCTTAAAGGCTCCAAAAGCCTCTATCTCCGCCAGCACGCGCATAACCCTGTGTTCTGGGAGCCGTGGGGCGAAGAGGCGCATGCGCGCGCCAAGGCGGAAGATAGACCGATTTTTTTAAGCATCGGCTACGCCACCTGCTACTGGTGCCACGTCATGGAGCGCGACGTGTTCGAAAACCCGTCTATCGCCGCCTACCTCAATGAGTATTTCGTCAACATCAAGGTAGACCGCGAGGAGCAGCCCGAGCTGGACGAGCTTTACATGACGGCGCGACAGCTGATGACGCAACATGGCGGCTGGCCGAACAACTTGTTCCTTACACCTGATTTGAAGCCGTTCTATGCCGAAGGCACCTTCGGCGCGGAAGATGCGCATGGCAGGCCGGGATTTCCTCGGTTATTGGAATGGATCCAATACCGCTGGCAGGTGGAGCGGAAGCAGGTGGAGGAGAAGGCGGAGCAGGTTGCGAGCCTAATGGCCGAATTCATGCAGCCGCGGATCGAGGCGCCGCGCGGCGCTGAGGCGATCGTGCCGCTGATCCAGGAATTAGCAGAGCAGCTAGAGCGGCATTTCGACCCCGGCCCGGGTGGGTTTTTCCGCGGCGCGAAGTTCCCGCAGGAGAATTTCCTGCTGTTCCTGATGGGCTGCGTCAAGCATATCCGCGACGTCGGCGCGCTGGAGATGGCGGGACACACGCTTTTTTCAATGGCCGCCGGAGGCTTGCGCGACCATGTGGGCGAAGGCTTCCACCGCTACTGCATCGACCGCGCCTGGCGCGTGCCGCATTTCGAGAAGATGCTTTATACGCAAGCGCTCTTAGGCCGCGCTTATGCCGAACTGCATCGCTTGACCGGCAACCCCTATGCCGCCGATGTGGCGGAGGCGACCTTGCGCTTTGCCCTGGCGCAGCTGCGCTCGCCGGAGGGGGTGTTTTACAGTGGCATCGACGCCGAGGTGGACGAGGTCGAAGGCGCGTTCTACGTGTGGAACGCCAAGGAATTGCAAAAAATCCTCTCCCCCGAAGAAGCGGCGTTTTTCGTGCGGCATTACACGCTTGCCGACGTTCCGCACATCCCCGGCCACCGTAAAGCCAACGGCCAGGTGATTATCGGCAATGCTCCCCTATGGGAAGCCGCCGTGGAGGAAAGGCAGCCATATTCGGTGTTGAGCGGGATGGCGGGGCTGATGTTCAACACGCTTGCTCAGGCGCGCGCCCACCGCCAGCCGCCGGTGATCGACGATAAAATTCTCACAGGCTGGAACGGGCTGATGATCGAAGCGCTGGCGCGCGGCTCCGCGGTGCTGGGCTTGCCTGAGTTCTACGAAGCGGCGGCGCATGCGGCGCGCACGCTGCTCAATCAGGCCAAGGATTACGACGGGCTGCTGATGCGCGTGGCGGGAGATCCGGGCTACCGCATCCCCGCCACGGCGGAGGATTACGCTTATCTCATCCAAGGGCTGCTGATGCTCTACCGCGTCAACCGCGAGAGAGAGTGGCTCGACGCGGCTTCCAGCCTGCTGGGACAGATGGACGGGCTGATGCGCGATACGGAGGGCGGCGGGTATTTCTACACGCAAGCGCGCACCGATCTGCTGGCGCGCGCTAAGACTGCCGAAGATTCGGCGCTCCCCTCGCCCAACGCAATCATGCTGCATAATTTCTTGGATTTTTATGAACTCACCGGCGAGCGGCGGTATCTGGACGAGGCGGACGCGCTGGCTAGAGCGTTCCTGCCCGGCGTCAACGCGCAGGCGTTGCCTGAATTCTCCACCTTCCTGCACGGCTGCACCCGGCTGAAAGACACCATGCTGAAACTGGACACCGCGCACATTCACCCCACCCCTATTTTCCCCACCTCCCCGCCCGTGCTGGTCTCGGCCACGATGACAGCGGCGGAGCAGAGCGCGCGCTCTTACGATCTCGGCGTGCACTTTGACATCAATGCCGGTTGGCATATCAACGCCGCCGATACTCTTCCTCCGTTCGTGCCGACGCAGATCCGCATCGGCGGCCATGCGGTGGAGACGGTCGAAGGCATTGAGTTCCCTCCGCCGGACGCCATCGAGATGGAGACGCGCGAGGTGCTAACGGCCTATGCCCGCCCTTTCACCGCCAGGTGCCGCGTGGTGCTGAAGAAAAACGCGCGTCCCGAAGACGTCATCATCGAAGTCACCTACCACCCGTGCAGCGGCAACGCCTGCGCGGCCATTCGCACGGAAACGCTAAACGCTTCATAAATATGAAGCCTTTGCTTTTGACAAAACGCTTTATCAGCTTATAATAGGCGTTTAACCTTTAAAA
>CAYMDD010000227.1:3061-3339 GCA_964389045.1 uncultured Rickettsiales bacterium | reverse complement strand
CGGAAATCCATCACCACCACGTTTCCTTGCGCGGCCTTCGCGCCTTTTTCCAGCGGCACGGTCTTGGGGCTGCGCTCCGCCAAGCGCTTGATCCCGCCCTCGATATCCTCATCGGCGATGTCGAACGTCTCCTGCTCCAGCGTCAATGCGGCAAAATCCATCTCCGGCACTTCCGGCAGCGTCTCCAGCGAAAACGCGAAGGTCAGATTGCCGCCTTCGTCATACTCCTGGCGGTCGAGCGCCGGCTGCAGCGCCGGGCGCAAGCCCCGCTCGGTGAT
>CAYMDD010000227.1:0-3051 GCA_964389045.1 uncultured Rickettsiales bacterium | reverse complement strand
TCTTGACCACATCGCCTTCCACCGCCTTGCCGTAGCGCTGCTGCAAAATCTTCACCGGCACGTGACCGGGGCGGAACCCCGCAATCTTCACCGTCTGGCCGACGCGCTTCAATTCCTTATTGACCGCCTCCGTCACCTCCGCCGCCGGGATGGTGCACTCAAACGCTTTCTTCAGACCTTCATCGGTCACGACCTTAACCTGCATGGATTCTTCCTTGAGTTTAACTTGAGTAGATAGAGTAAATGGATTGACGGGCTGAACATAACAGCCCAAGCGCTAGGCGCAAGAGGGGAGTGAAGCTGTGAAGGGAGTTAAATGCGCAAAAGCAAAGTAAGCGTCAACTATTTCCGAATTGCATCCACCGCTTTTTTGATACCGGCTAGATAGCTTGCATTTGCTTCTACGCTATCTGTATCGGTGATTCCGGAAACAAATCCGGTATCACCCGCAATCTGACGCGCAGTGTCAAAGATAGCTTTTTTGCCCTCGTCATTAGCGCTGCGTACTAATTTTATAAGATCAGCGTCACTAGGCGACGTAGTTTGCCCGGCAACTCTTAAGGTGGTTTTGGCTGCCACTTTCACCAACGCCATTTCTTTATCACTTAGTCCATCATCACCATCAAGTTTGTGCAGTCCTGCAATTTTAGCGGCAGTGGCGTATGTTGCAAGAATTCCCTTTTCTTTTATTCCATTTTTCTCACGCAGTTGCTTAATCTGCTCCGCTTCATCTTCTACCGATTGTTTCAAGCTCGCAAACTTACCTTCGCTGATAGGGTCAGCAACAATAGGCGCAGGTGTCGGGTCAACTGATGGTGAAGCAGTAGGCGTTGCCGGAGCGGAAGCAGTGCTCCGCCTTGCCGCATCTTCCAGTATCGCCGTGTATCCTTCTTCGCTAATGGGGAGGGTCTTTGCCGCTTCTGCCATTTCTCCGGCTAGTTTCTGGCGGCCTGTTTCTGTGCGGACTTCACTGAATGACTTGCCATTCGGATGATCCGAATCCTTCGGATTATTGAAAAAGTAGTTCACCGCGGCTTCAATTAAACTGCCGACAAATGGGATCTGCGTAATCACCCCTAAAAAGTCGCCAGTTTTAAGGCTTTCCCACATACCTCTAAAATCAAAACGGTTTGCGTTGGTTTCGCCTTTTTTCTTCGCCGCTTTGATTTCATTAATAATGGCGGCTTCGGTTTCGGCTTCCCTGGCGTTGCGCATTTCCAGCTTTTGCGCGTCCGTCAGTTCAGTTTCGCCTTCGCGTTTTAACTTCGCATTCAGGAATTCAATATCCTCAGTAATCTGGGTGTCCGCTTTCACCCAGCGCTCTTTGAGCGGCCCTTTCGCTTCGCGTGCCTGCGCCAGCGCACTCCTGATGGATTGCTCCAAAGCTTTTTCGGGATTCTCGCCGTCGGCCATAATATTAAACCACTAAATGTCTTAAAGATATTTTTATGTATGCTTAAGCTTACCAGGGAATTGCCGACGGTTGTATGAAACTTTGATGACAACCACGGTGACAGGCGGAAAAAGCTGAATTATGGTGCGGGTGGAGGGACTTGAACCCCCACGGATTGCTCCGCCAGAACCTAAATCTGGTGCGTCTGCCAATTTCGCCACACCCGCCGGAGGAGCGGATAGTGGTTAGTGACCGGTGATTAGTAAAGCAATTTGTTGATCGGCTGGAGCGAACTTCACTACATTGTTGATATATAAAGAGAAAATTTATTTTTACGGTTTTTGATCCCATCGCCATTGGCAAAGTGCGCCGGGGTGGACTATATTGGTAGAGAAACCCCCACCCCGTTTGTTTATCTAAAAAAACCTTATGCCCGGCTTTCCCGAATCTTCCCCGCTGATCTACCCTGTCCTGCCCTTGCGCGATATCGTAGTATTTCCCTCGATGGTGGTGCCGCTGTTCGTAGGCCGGGAAAAATCGGTGCGCGCGCTGGAGGAGGTGGTCAAGCGCGAGGGGCGTATCCTCCTTTCCGCCCAGCGCAACGGCGGCATGGACGACCCGAACTCGCAGGATATTTACCGCATGGGCACCATCGGCAACATCCTGCAGCTGCTCCGGCTGCCCGACGGTACGGTGAAGGTGCTGGTCGAGGGCGTGGCGCGGGCGCAAATCAAGGAATTCCTGGAGACGGGCGATTTCTTCCAGGTGGTGGCCGAGCCTGCCGTGGAGCACACCGGCGATCTGCAGGAGCTGGAGGCGATGTACCGCACCGTCCTCGGCCAGTTCGAGCAGTATGTGAAGCTGAACAAGAAAATCCAGCCGGAGACGCTGGCCAATGTCAGCAAGATCACCAACCCCGGCCTGCTGGCCGACACGGTGGCCGCGCATCTCTCGGTCGATATCGCGCAGAAGCAGAAAATCCTGGAGATGCTCTCGATCCCGGAGCGGCTGGAATTCCTCTTCTCGCTGATGGAAAACGAAATCGCGGTATTGAACACCGAGCGCCGCATCCGCTCCCGCGTCAAGCGCCAGATGGAGAAAACCCAGCGCGAATACTATCTTAACGAGCAGATGAAGGCCATCCAGAAGGAGTTGGGCGAGGGCGAGGACGGCAAGGACGAAATCGGCGAGATCGAGGAAAAGATCAACAAGCTCAAGCTCTCCAAGGAAGTGCGCGAGAAATGCTTCGCCGAGATCAAGAAGCTCCGCACCATGAGCGCCATGTCCGCGGAAGCCTCCGTCATCCGCAATTACCTGGACTGGATCATCTCCATTCCCTGGAAAAAGCCGACCAAGATCTTAAAAGACATCAAGCTTGCCCAGAAAGTCCTCGATGAAGACCATTACGGGCTGGACAAGGTCAAAGACCGCATCCTCGAATACCTGGCCGTCCAAGCGCGCAGCAAGCAGCTCAAAAGCCAGATCATCTGCATCGTCGGCCCCCCCGGCGTGGGCAAGACCTCGCTCGCCAAATCCATCGCCCGCGCCACGGGGAGAAACTTCGTGCGTATCTCCCTGGGCGGCGTGCGCGACGAGGCGGAAATCCGCGGCCACCGGCGCACCTATATCGGCTCGATGCCCGGCAAGGTGATCCAGGG
>CAYMDD010000226.1:2565-3356 GCA_964389045.1 uncultured Rickettsiales bacterium | reverse complement strand
CGCTTGAACGTATGGCCGAACTCGCCTACCACCAACTCCGCCGTGTCGGCGTCGAGCGACTGGGTTTGGGTTGCCATCACCCCAAGCTTCATTAGCGTCTTGATCACGTCCACCGCGCGCACCGCCATGCGCCCGGCCAATTCCTGCACGGTGATGGATTCCGGGATGACCACCTCGCGCACCACCTTTTCGGCAGCGCCCGCATCGCCGGTCATTTTCTTCAGCACCTTCTCGCGCTGGCGGCGCATCGAGGCCAGCGAACGCACCCGACCCTCATAATCGCTCAAGGCCTGGGTAAGCGTGATTTTGCCGGAATTCCTGCGCTCGCCGTCGCGCGAGAGCTTGAGCGTCTTGCCGCCTTTGGTTTCCTTCTCCTTCGCCACGCGCGCGGAAGCGCGCTCGCCCTCTTCTCCTTCGCCTTGCTCGGAGGCGCGCGGCTGCGCCTTCGCGCCGGCAGATGCCGCTTTCCGCTCAGTCAAAAGCGGAGAGAGAATAATGCCATTATTGCGGTTCACGTCCTGGCTGCGCCCGCGCGGCTGAACCGGATCGGCGGCTTTGGCGGTTTCAGTGGTGGCGGGCGTTTCTTCCGCGCTTCCTTCCGCATCGAAGGTTTGCGTCTCCATATCGGCGCTTTGGGTTTCTTCCAATGCGCGTGCCTCGGCGGCGGCCCGGCTGGATTCCTCGGCGATTTTCAGCGCGCGCAGGCGGGACTGCCTTTCCTCCTCGGTAAGCGTCCGCCCTCCTGCTTCGGCGTTCCTCGCGGCTTCGCCGCGCTTGACCTCCACCATCGC
>CAYMDD010000226.1:772-2555 GCA_964389045.1 uncultured Rickettsiales bacterium | reverse complement strand
CCGGCGGTAAAGGTGCGGGTTTTCCGTACCTCCACGGTCACGTTTTTCGAACGCCCATGCGTGAATTTCTGCTGTACCTTGCCGGCATCCACGGTCTTGGTCAGCTGCAAGCGGTTGGGGCTGCCGATCTTCAGCGTGTCCTTTTTGGGCGATTCGTTGGAATCCGTCATTTGAATTACTTGTATCCTGCTGCTGTCTGCTTTAACTATTTAGTCCATTTAACCTGTGGCTACAAGGTGATTCGAAGCATTCGGCATTCAGCATTCTGGCAATTTTCCTTAAATGCCGAATGCTAGCCTCTGAATGCTTCTAGCTGAACCATTTCTCCCTGGCGCGCATAATCATTTCGCCCGCCTGCTCTTCCGTGATTCCCGCATCGGGCAGCATCTCCATCAGCTCGTCGGAGGCAAGCCCTGCGAAATCGTCGCCGGTTTTAATGCCCTGCTCGCCGAGCTTTAAGAGCCATTCCGGGTTTATGCCCTCAAACGCGATCAATTCGGCGCCGACTCCCAGATCGCGCAAGCGCTGCTGCTGCTCCTGCTCCTTGGCCTCCAGCCAGGCCAGCGCGCGGCTGCGCAGCTCTTCGGCCACCGCCTCGTCGAAGCCCTCGATGCCGCTTAAATCCTCTAACGGAATATAGGCCACCTCCTCCACGGTGGTGAAGCCTTCCGTCACCAGCAGCTGCGCAATCACTTCCTCCACATTCAGCGCATCGATGAAAAGTTGCGAGAGATTGTTGAACTCTTCCGCCCGGCGCTCGGATTCGACCGCTTCCGTCAGGATGTCGATGCTCCAGCCGGTCAGCTGCGAAGCCAGGCGCACGTTCTGGCCTCTGCGCCCGATGGCGAGCGACAGCTGGTCGTCCGGCACCACCACTTCGATGCGGTCCTTGGTCTCGTCGATCACCACCTTGGTCACTTCCGCCGAAGAGAGCGCATTGACCACGAACGTCGCCGGATCGGGCGACCATTCCACGATGTCCACGCGCTCGCCCTGGAGTTCATTCACCACCGCCTGCACACGGGAGCCGCGCACGCCGACGCAGGAGAGCACCGGGTTTACGCTCGCGTCATGCGAAATCACGCCGATCTTGGCTCTGCTTCCGGGGTCGCGCGCCACCGCCTTGATCTCGATGATGCCGTTGTAAATCTCCGGCACCTCCTGGGCGAAGAGCTTGGCCATGAATTCAGGCCTTACGCGCGAGAGGAAAATCTGCGGCCCCGTCTTCTCCCGGCGCACGTCGAAGATATAGGCGCGGATGCGGTCGCTCACGCGGAAAGTCTCCCTCGGGATCAGCTCGTCGCGCCGGATCACCGCCTCCGTCCGCCCGAAATCCACCGTGACGTTCCCATACTCCACGCGCTTGACCGTGCCGCTTACGATCTCACCCACCTTGTCCTTAAACTCATCGAACTGCTTCTCGCGCTCGGCGTTTCTCACTTCCTGCATGATGACCTGCTTGGCCGTCTGCGCCGCCACGCGTCCGAAATCGATCGGCGGCAGCAGATCCTTGATCTCGTCGCCCACTTCCAAATCGGAAGCGATCTTGCGCGCATCGCCGATCACGATGTCGGTATGCTCGTTAAACGGCACTTCCTCCGTGCCTTTGTCGTCGGCCACCACCGTGCGCACGCGGTAAAGCTTGATCTCCCCCGTCCTGCGGTCGATCTCGGCGCGGATATTGTGCTCATGGCCGTATTTCCGGCGCCCCGCCACCTGGATGGCCTTTTCCATCGCGTCGATCACCGATTCGCGCGGCACCATCTTTTCGCGCGACACCGCG
>CAYMDD010000226.1:0-762 GCA_964389045.1 uncultured Rickettsiales bacterium | reverse complement strand
ACACCGCGTCGGCGATCTGCAGGATTTCCGTGTTTCCGTAAACGGGTTGAGCTTGAGCCATAGTTCTTGTCCTTAAAACTAATTTCATTTTCTTAAAGCGTAATCCGTAATTCGTAATTCGTAAAAATAAGGACTACGGGTTACGAGTTACGCATTACGAGCTACGTCTTCTTCATCGTCTTCTTCATCGCCTCTTTAATCAGTTGCTCATTGAGCACCAGCTTCGCCGTGCGGATATTGGCAAGCGCGATGCGGTATTCCGCCTTATCCACCTCGATCGCCACATCGTCTCCCTGCACGCCGATTAAATGTCCGCGGAAGCGCTTCCGCCCTTCCACGGGAAACTCCGATTCCACCTTCGCCTCGTAGCCCGCAAACCGCGCGAAATCCTCCCGCCGCACCAGCGGACGGTCGATCCCCGGCGAGCTGACTTCCAGCTGATAGGCGCCCTTGATCGGGTCTTCCACATCGAGCAGCGCCGAAGCCTGGCCGCTAATCAGCGTGCAGTCGTCGAGCGTCATCCCCTTCCCGTCTTTCCGCTCCACCATCACCGCCAGGATCGGGCGCTTGGCCGATTCGTTGAAGCGCACCTGCACCAGCGCATAGCCCAGCCCCTCCAGCGAAGCCTGGATCGTATCCGTAACGCGCTGTTCCAGCGGCGAGGCCCGCATGCAAGCTCCAAGCAAGGTAGACGGCAAGGCAACAAAAAAGGCAGGCGTTTAAGCCTACCTCCGATGCGCGGCAATATACGCACTCCGCGCC
>CAYMDD010000225.1:0-3357 GCA_964389045.1 uncultured Rickettsiales bacterium | reverse complement strand
CTCATGCAGATGCTCGCGGGCGGGCTTACCGCCTTCGGCGTGGTGATGCTGGCCGTCTGGGTGGACAGGATCCCGGCCTTGCAGAAGAAAATCCGCAAGCGCGATTAAGATCTCCCCCGCACGATAAAGGGCGGGTTGCGCCACTGCGCCTTGCCGTAAGCGAAACGCTTGCCGTCTAAGCATTTCACTGTGCCCCCGGCGGCCTCCACAATCGCCTGGCCTGCCGCCGTATCCCATTCCATCGTAGGGCCGAAACGCGGGTAGAGGTCGGCCTCTCCCTCGGCGATGCGGCAAAATTTCATCGAGCTGGCGACCGCGTTTGCGTCCAAGACACGGAAATCTTTCAAGTAAGCATCGACATGCGCGGATGCGTGGTGGCTGCTTTTGAGCACGTAAACTCCTTCTTCGGGAGCGGATCTCGCGCGAATCGCCTCCTCTTCCCCCTCGCCTTTCCTGCGGAAGCAGCCTGCGCCCTCCTTGCCGTAATAAAGCATATCCGAAGCAGGGATATGAATGGCGCCCATCACCGGATACCCGTCCTCGATCAGCCCGATATTGACAGTAAATTCTCCCGAGCCGCGCACGAAGCTCTTGGTGCCGTCGAGCGGATCGACCAGCCAGTAGCGCCTGCCCGGCGCGCCGCCTGCCAATTGCTCATCTTCTTCCGAGACGATGGGAATATCCGGCGCAAAGCGCTTAAGGCCCTCGAGGATCACCGCGTGCGCCGCCAGATCGGCTTCTGTCACCGGCGACTGGTCGGCCTTGGCGCGGCTGGCGCGCGCGCCGGAGAAATGCGTCATGATGCTTCTGCCCGCTTCGCGCGCGAGACCGGCGATGGCATGGAAGAGGGAATCGTTTACCATCATTTTACTTTGATAGCGCCATTCTATCGGCTAAAGCTAGCGAAAAACTTCCCCATAGGCGATCAATGGCAGACCATTACCAATCGAAAACACGCAAAATCGTGCAGGCAGTGCTGAACTTCCTACCGGAAAAATCGGCGAAGCCGGAAGGGCAGTTCCTGGAGCAGTTCTTCGCGCGCACGCCACTGGCGGATCTGGAGCGGTTTTCGCCGCAGGAAGCGTCTGCGCTGGGGCTGTCCGCATGGAAATTTTTGCAGGAGCGCGAGCCGGGCAAGCCGAAAATCCGTATTTTCACCCCCTCCAAGGTCGAGCACGGGTGGGAAACCCACCGCCTGGTGATTGAGCTGCTTAACGACGACATGCCCTTCCTGGTCGATTCGCTCTCAATGGAGCTGACGCGCCAGGGCTTTAACCTGTATGAGACGCTCCACCCCATTTTCAACGTCGAGCGTAGCGCCAAGGGGAAGCTCATACAGCTGTTGCCGCTGACCGACACGAACGGTGCGAAGGAATCGTTCATCCATTTCGAAGTCTCCGGCTTGCCCGAAGGCATGCAGGAAGAAACCGTGCGGGCAGGGCTGGAGCAGGCGCTCGCCCATGTGCGCGCCGCCGTCACCGACTGGCAGCAGTTGGTGGAAAAAACCCGCGCCTTGGGCCATGCGCTTCCCTCCGCCAGCCCGCATTTCCCGGAAGAGGAAATTACGGAAGCGCAGGATTTCCTGGCCTGGCTGATCGATCGGCATTTCATATTTTTGGGCTATGCCTTCGTGCGCTATGCGCAAGGGGGTGAGAGCGCCTCGACGGAAGCCGAGCTTGGCACCGCCAGGCTCGATACTATCCCCGCGGAGGTAAGGAGCGCGGCCCAGCTGATCGACATCCGCAAATCCGAGCGTAAATCGCTGGTACACCGCCCGATCCTGATGGATGTCGTTATCGTCAAGGCGCTCGACCCACAAGGCGGAGTCATCGGCGAGCACCGCATCTACGGCATGTTCACCTCCTCCGTCTATCACCAGAGCGTCGAGGGCATCCCCTTCGTGCGCAGGAACGTGGAGAAAGCCATAGCCGCCACCGGCTTCCGCGAGCAAAGCCATGACGGCAAGGCTTTCAAGGCCATCATGGAGTTCCTGCCGCGCGACGAGATGTTCCAACTGCCCGCGGATGCGCTCCTGGAGATGGGCCTGGGCATTCTTTCGCTGGAATCGAAACCGGGAGTGCGCCTGTTTGCGCGCCAGGACGTCTCCGGGCGGTTCGTAAGCGCCATGGTCTTCGTGCCGAGGGAGTATTTCTCCACGCAGCTACGCCAGCAGATCAGCCGCATCCTCGAACAGGAATTCGGCGGAACGCTGGAGAATTTCTACACGCAGATCACCGATTCGCCCGTCGCCCGCCTGCATTTGATCCTGCGCATTGACCCGGACGCGGTAAGGAGCGCCGACATCGCCAGGGCGGAAAGCGAGATTGCGAGCTTGACCACCTTATGGTCAGACCAGCTGCGCGCCTCGCTGATCGCGCGCTTCTCCGAGCAGCGCGCCGAAAAATTGTTCCGCCTGTATGCGACCGCTTTCCCCGACGCCTACACCCAGCGCTACGATATCTCCAGCACCGTCCATGACATCGACAAGATCGAAGACAGCCTGAAGCGAGGCGGCATCGCCGTCGAGCTGTTCCAGATCAAAAGCGAAAGTCCGAACTACGCGCATTTGAAAATCTACAACCCTGAAACGGAAATCGCCCTCTCCGACATCCTCCCCACGCTCGAGCACATGGGTTTCCGCGCCATCGAGGAACGCCCGTTCGAAGTGACGGTGCAACACGCACCCCGCGTGTGGATCCGCGACGTGAAGCTTGAAGCCGTGCGCGTGCCGGCAGATTTCGCCGCCGTCAAGCCGCTGTTTGAAGAAGCGCTCTTGCGCATCTGGGCAAAAGCGATCGATGACGACCGGTTCAACGCGCTGATCTTGAGCGCAACGCTTGATTTCCTCCAGGCCAACATGCTGCGGGCTTACGCAAAATATTTAAAGCAGGCCGGCTTTACTTACACTCCTCCCGTCATCGCCGCCACGCTGAATGCGTACCCTGACATGGCGCGAGCCTTGGTCGCATATTTCGAGGCGCGGTTCGACCCCAAGGCGGAAACCCGCGAAGAACGCATGACGGAAACCGCAGCACATATCGAGCCGCTGCTTGCGCAAGCGGCAACCCTTGCCGACGACCGTATTCTGCGCGGCCTTTATAAAACCATGCAGGCAACGCTGCGGACGAATTATTACCAAACCGCAAGCGATGGCGGCATCAAACCGGTGCTCTCCTTCAAATTCGATTCGGCCTTGGTGCCCGACCTGCCGAAGCCGAAGCCTTATGCGGAGATTTTCGTCTCTTCCGCGCGTGTGGAGGGCATTCACCTGCGCGGCGGCAAAGTGGCGCGCGGCGGACTTCGCTGGTCAGACCGCACCGAGGATTACCGTACGGAAATCTTAGGCCTGATGAAGGC
>CAYMDD010000224.1:0-3378 GCA_964389045.1 uncultured Rickettsiales bacterium | reverse complement strand
AGCGTGGAAATCGTCAATTTCGGCTGCCGCCTGAATATCTACGAAGGGGAGGCCATTAAGGCGCAAGCAGCAAGCATGGGGCTTGAAAACGCGATTATTTTCAACAGCTGCGCCGTTACCGCGGAAGCAGAGCGCCAGGTGCGCCAGGCCATCCGCAAGGCGCGCAGGAACAACCCGGAGGCTAAATTCATCGTCACCGGCTGTTCGGCGCAAGTGCACCCGGATGATTACAAGAACATGCCGGAAGTCGATCACGTCATCGGCAATCATGAGAAAATGCAAAGCGCAACCTATGCAATGCTGAACGCGCCGCAGACGGAAAAAATCATCGTCAATGACATCATGAGCGTGCGCGAAACCGCCTCGCACTTGGTGGGCGGCTTTGAGGGCAAGGCGCGCGGCTTCGTGCAGGTGCAGAACGGCTGCAACCACCGCTGCACGTTCTGCATCATTCCCTACGGGCGCGGCAACAGCCGCTCGGCGGCGCTGTCCGACATCGTGGCGCAAACGCGCACGCTGGTGGAAAACGGCTACAAGGAAGTGGTGCTGACGGGCGTGGACATCAGTGATTACGGCTCTGATCTTCCCGGCAGTCCTACCCTTGGCCAGATGATGAAGCGTCTGCTTAAGCTTATGCCTGAATTGCCGCGTCTGCGCCTCTCCTCCATCGACGCGGTGGAGGTGGACGATGCACTTTATGATCTCATTGCAAATGAGCCGCGTCTGATGCCGCACCTCCACGTAAGCCTTCAGGCAGGCGATGACATGATTTTAAAACGCATGAAGCGCAGGCATTCGCGTCAGGATGCGCTCGATTTTTGCGAGAAGGTAAGAAAGCTGCGCCCCGATATCGTTTTCGGCGCGGATATTATCGCCGGTTTCCCCACGGAAAGCGAAGCGATGTTCGAAAACACATTGAAGCTGGTAGAAGAAGCGGGCCTCACGCATTTGCATGTCTTTCCCTATTCCGCCCGCAGCGGCACACCTGCCGCGCGCATGCCGCAAGTGCCGAAGGAAGTGCGCAAGGAGCGCGCGGCTCGCCTCCGCGCCGCTGGCAAGGCACAGGAAGAGAAACACTACCGATCGATGATCGGCAAGGAAATCGCCGTGCTCCTGGAAACAACTACCGGCGGGCGCGATGCGCAATATTCGCCCGTCACGCTCGCCGCTCCGGGCGCACCCGGCGCCATCGTTCATGCTGTCGTGAAAGCGGCAAGCATGGAAGGGCTTGCGGCATGACGGAAGAAACGGAGAAGCTTTCCTGGCTCGCCAAGCTCAAATCCGGTTTAAGCAAAAGCTCGAACAAGATCAGCGAAGGCGTCACCTCAATTTTCGTCAAACGCAAGCTGGACGACGAAGCGCTGGAAAAACTGGAGGAACTGCTGATCGAATCCGACATGGGTCTGGCGGCGGCAAGCGAAATGACCGAAGCGCTTGCCAAAGACCGCTTCAACAAAGACGTCACGGGCGAGGAGGTGAAAGAAGCGCTGGCTAAACAGATGGCCGCCATTCTCGCCCCGCATGCCAAGCCTCTTGTCATCGACGCAGCTTTGAAGCCTCACGTAATCCTCATGGTAGGCGTCAACGGCAACGGCAAAACCACCACTATCGGCAAGCTTGGCCTCCGGTTCAAGCGAGAGGGGAAAAAAGTGATGCTCGCCGCGGCGGATACGTTCCGCGCCGCCGCCGTGGAGCAATTACTGGTCTGGGGCGAGCGTGCTGGCATTCCCGTCATCCGGGGCGAGCCGAACGCGGATCCCGCAAGCGTGGCATATAACGCGCTGGAGCAGGCCAAGGCGGCAGGCGCGGACATCCTCATGATCGACACCGCAGGCCGCCTGCAGAATAAATCGAACCTGATGGACGAGCTGAAAAAAACCATCAAGGTCATCAAAAAGCTCGATGCCTCGGCGCCGCATACCGTGCTCCAGGTATTGGACGGCACCACCGGCCAGAACGCGCTTTCTCAGGTAGAGGTGTTTAAAGAGATGGTGGAGGTGAACGGCCTGGTCGTCACCAAGCTGGACGGCACCGCCAAGGGCGGCATCGTCGTGGCGCTAGCCAGGAAATTCGGCCTCCCCATTCACTTCATCGGCATAGGCGAAGGAATTGAGGATTTACAACCCTTTGAAGCGCGGGATTTTGCCATGAACCTAGTAAAATCAGCCTGATACCTACTTTTTATTTACACAATATTCATGAATAGTGTATAGTATAAACGTATAGTAGTGGGAGTAGGGTATGGCGCTAGGTAAGCGCCTTATGCCCGATCAGGAGGATCAACATGCTCATCAACCCATTGAGCGGAATACTTTCCGGCGCTTCGGCCAGCGCCACGCAGAAAGCGGAGGGCAGAGCGAAGCCCGACGTTGCGCAGCTCATATCCTCACTCAGCGCGCCCAAGGACACCACCGGCCTTTCCTTGGCCGCACAACTGCAAAACCAGCTCGGCGGCATCCGCAAAACCAGCGCGAACATCGCGGAAGCCATCAGCCTTACCCAGGTGGCCGACCAGGGCGCGGAGAATATCGGTAACGTTTTGGGTCAGCTCGCAGCGCTTGCCAAACAGGCCACTTCCGGCGGCCTGACCGATGAAACGCGGAGCGCGCTCAATACCCAGTTCCAGGATTTACTGCAGCAGCTGGACACCGCCGCCGGGTCGGTGCGCTTCGGCCAGCAGAACTTGTTCGACGGCTCCCTGTCCGGCAAAGGCGCACTGTCGCTGCAAACCATCTTAGGCGACACCGGCAGCCAGAGTGAGTTGACTTCTCTCAGCATCGGCGAAGTCAGCCGGCGCACGTTGCTCGGCGATGCGCCCATCAGCATCGCCACCCGGGAAAACGCCGCCGACGCAGCCGCCCGCTTAAGCGACGCTTCCGCCGGGATTAAAGACTTGCAGCAGGATATCGGCGCATTCCAGAACGATTTGCAGCTGGCAGGCGTTTCGCTTGCTTCCGCGCTGTTCAACCAGGACGCCGCCCGCACCACCCTGGACGATATCTCCCAGGCATTGAGCGACAACCTTACCGTGCAGCGCATGGTACAGCTGAACGGCGACATGGCCATCGATGCGCAGATCAAGCGCCTGCCACCCTCTATGGTGGAAATGCTGATCGGCTGATTTTCGCTGTCTCCGCTTTAGGCGGAGGATTCCAAGCCATATATGCCGCTAGTGCGGATACCCTGAATTCTCGCATCCGCGGTTATGACGCGCACTCGTACTAAGCAGGCTCCTGCTGGCTTAAGCAGTGCAGGGTGCCGAATCCCCAGACCAAATCCACCGCGTGAATGCCAATAATCTCGCGGTTCGGGAACAGCGCCGCCATCAGGTTAAGCGCGATGCGGTCGTTCGGGTCGTTAAAGGTCGGCACCAGCACC
>CAYMDD010000223.1:0-3412 GCA_964389045.1 uncultured Rickettsiales bacterium | reverse complement strand
CACCTCCGCATAGGCCGCAATCGGCGTGCGACAGGAGCCGTCCAGCGCCTCCAGCAGCGCCCGTTCGGCATGCAACGCCCGGAAGCTGGGAAGATGGTTGAGCGGCGCGATCAGCGCCTGCGTGGCGGCATCGCCTTCGCGGCATTCCAGGGCGATGATGCCCTGCCCCGCCGCGGGCAGGAACGCCTCCACCGGTAGCGGCGTACCGGGCAGCGGATCGAATTTCAGCCGGTTGAGACCGGCCACCGCCAGCAGCGTGGCGTGCGCCTCCACCCGCGCGATCTTGGCCAGGCGCGTCTGCACATTGCCGCGAAACGGCACGATGCTTAAATCCGGGCGCAAGCGCAGCGCCTGCGCCGCCCGCCGGAGCGATGACGTGCCGAGTACCGCCCCTTGCGGAAGTTCGGCGAACGAGCGAGACTCTCCGGCGATCAGGCAATCACGTGCGTCTTCCCGCTCAAGCGCGCAGGCCAATGCAAGCCCCGTCGGCAGATGCGTCTGCATGTCCTTGGCCGAATGCACGGCGATGTCGATGTTTCCTGCAAGCAGCGCTTCCTCCAGCTCCTTGGTGAAAAGCCCTTTGCCGCCCACCTCGGCAAGCGGCATGCTTAAAAAACGGTCGCCGCTGGTGGTCATCGGCACCAGCTCAACACGGATGCCCGGATGCGCCGCCTCCAGCGCAGCCTTCACCGTCTCCGCCTGCGCCATGGCCAGCGGGCTTTTGCGCGTTCCTACTTTAAGTGGCTGGTGGCTGGTGGCTGGCGGCTGGTGAATAGGTGACAACGGAAGATAGCTCCTCTATAAAAAACGCATTCATAGCATCGATTCCAAAAATGTCATTATTCTCCGGATCACCAGCCGCCAGCCACCAGCCACCAGCCACCATCTTAGGCATCGAAACCAGTTGCGACGAAACCGCCGCTGCCGTGGTGACGGCGGATAAGCGCATCCTTGCCAATGTGGTGCTCTCGCAATGGCAGGAGCACGCGGCCTACGGCGGGGTGGTGCCGGAGATCGCGGCGCGCGCGCATATGCTTTCCATCGAGGCGGTGATCGAGGAAGCCATGCGCCAAGCCGAAATGACCTTCGCGGATCTGACCGCCATCGCCGCCACCGGCGGGCCGGGGCTGATCGGCGGCGTTATCGTAGGCACGATGACGGGTAAGGCCATCGCCTCCGTCCACAAAAAGCCTTTCCTTGCCGTCAATCACCTGGAAGGCCACGCGCTCACCGCGCGGCTCACCGACAATCTCGATTTCCCGTATCTTTTGCTTCTTGCTTCCGGCGGGCATTGCCAACTGCTGGTGGTGGAGGGCGTCGGTCAATACGTCAAGCTCGGCAGCACCCAGGACGATGCGCTCGGCGAAGCCTTCGATAAGGTGGCCAAGCTGCTCAAGCTCCCCATGCCTGGCGGCCCGAGCGTGGAGCGCTGCGCGGCTTCCGGCAATGCGGAGAAACACCATTTCACCCCGCCGATGCTGGGCCGGGAGGGCTGCGATTTTTCCTTCTCCGGCTTAAAAACCGCCGTGCGCACCGCGGCGCTTAAACTGGAAGAAGAATGCAAGGGCTTAAGCAACCGGCAGAAAGCAGACCTCGCGGCGGCCTTCCAGCAGGCTGCCTTCGCAAGCGTCTCCGACCGGCTGGAGCATGCCGTCGATATGTTCACCGCGCGCTGGCCGAAAGGAGATACGCTGGTAGCCGCCGGCGGCGTGGCCGCCAACCAAACCTTGCGGGAAAACCTGGAGCGCATCAGCGCCGGGCATGATTTAAGGCTGGTGGTGCCGCCTGCAAGCCTATGCACCGACAATGCCGCCATGATTGCCTGGGCAGGCATCGAGCGCCTGCGGTTAGGCAAAACCGACACGCTCGATTTCGAGCCGCGCGCCCGATGGCCGCTTTACGGCTGAACGCCGGGTGCGGAAAAACCGTACTGCGCAAACACGCGCTGGGCTTCCGCACCCTGAAGGTAATCGATGAAACTCCGCGCCTCCTCCATCCGGTCGCCTGCCAGCGCCACGGCCTTATACACAATCGGCGCATGCGCATGCTCCGGCAGCCGGTCGATGACGCGCACGCCGGGCATACGCGCCGCGTCGCTCGCATAGAGGATGGCATAGGCTCCCTGGGCGGCCACCAGCCGTGCCATCTCGTCCTTCCGCTTGATGTAGAGAATATACGGTTCCAGATCGGCGGCCACTTTCAGACGCTTTAAGCTCTCGCGGGCGAGCGTGCCTTCCTCCAGCGTCTCCGGGTTGCCGAGCAGCAGCATCGGCTGCCAATGCATGGCGCGGATCAGCGCCGCCGTGGGAAACGCGGCATCGAGCGACAGATCAAGACGCCCGTCCTTCGCGCCGACCAGGGCGAGCCGCCCGCGCGCCACTTCCTTCTCCGAAGTTAAATCGGCGATGCCCTGGTTTTTCACCTCTTCCAGCCGCTTATGCCCTGCGCTGACCAGCACATCCGCATAGGCGCTCTGGGCTACCGCATTATCGGCGCTGCCCGCGCTAAGATATGCCACGGACACGCTCATGCGCCGCTTGGCCGCGTAGCGCCGCGCCAGCTCCGCCATTGGCAACGCCAGCGTCTCGTCGGCCATCACGGCCAGCGTGTTGATCTCCTGCTCTTCCGCGCGCGCAGGCAGCGCCGCAAACCACAGGCAGAGCAATGCAGCCCATGCTCTCATGGGGCAGGCACGATGCCGATATACGGCAGCTCCCGCCAATAGCCCGCATAGTCCAGCCCATACCCCACCACGAAATGGTCGGGGATGACGAAGCCCACGAAATCCGCCTTCACTTCTATCTTGCGCTTGCCAGGCTTTTCCAGCAGCACCGCCACGCGCACTTCTTTCGCGCCGCGGCTTATTAATGACTTAAGCGCAAAATCCAGGCTGCGCCCGGATTCTAAAATATCGTCCACCAGCAGCACTTCGCGCCCCTCCACGCTTTCGGATAAATCGCGGAACACGGTGACGGCTCCGCAGCTCTCCGTGGCGCTCCCGTAACTGGCAAGGGTCATGAAATCGATCTGCGGGCGCGCGCCCCTGCGGTGAAGTGCGCGTATCAGATCCGCGGCGAAGACGAAACTGCCTTTCAGCAGCGCCACGATCACCATATCCTTCGGCATGCTCCGCGCAATCTCCTCCGCCAGCGCCTCGACGCGCTCGGCAATGGCGTCTTCGCTGTAAAGCGCCGTTACGGAGACGTCCACAGCCGCCCCCGGCGCAAGGCCAGCTCCAGGTCGGAGCCGACCTCCACGATATAGTGCGAGGCATTCGCCGCAGGCCGCATGCCGATGGCCGAAGGATCCAGCTCGAAATGCAGATGCTCGCCCGGCTCCAGCGTTTTCGTCTCGTTGTAATCCTTGGCGGAAATGCTGTTTTTCTGCGCATCCGTCAGCGAAATGCGGATGC
>CAYMDD010000222.1:2946-3412 GCA_964389045.1 uncultured Rickettsiales bacterium | reverse complement strand
TGATGAGAGCCGCCATTTATGCCCGTTACAGCTCGGATATGCAGAGTGAATCTTCAATCGAAGATCAAATCCGCGTTTGCGAAATGAGAACGCAAAGAGAGGGCTGGGAGATTGCCGACTGTTATACCGATCATGGGATTTCCGGCTCAAGCGTGATGCTGCGCCCTGGCGTTCGACAGCTCATTCAGGACGGGCTGGCGGGCAAATACGATATTCTGCTGGCGGAAGCAATGGATCGCATTTCGCGGGATCAGGAAGACATTGCCGGAATCTACAAACGGCTGCGGTTCTCCGGCGTAAAAATCATCACCCTGTCCGAAGGTGAAATCAATGAAATGCACATCGGCATGAAAGGCACGATGAATGCCCTGTTCCTGAAAGACCTTGCGGCTAAAACTCACCGAGGTATGCGCGGGCGCGTCGAAAAAGGCAAAGCCGGTGGCGGGCTGACCTATGGCTATAACGC
>CAYMDD010000222.1:0-2936 GCA_964389045.1 uncultured Rickettsiales bacterium | reverse complement strand
GTGGAGGCGGAAGTTGTCCGCCGCATTTTCAAGGAATTCGCAGACGGAATTTCACCGAGGAAGATTGCAACGCGCCTGAACAAGGAAGGCATTATGGGGCCGTCCGGTAGACCGTGGGGGCCAAGCACCATTCACGGCAACCGCCAGCGCGGCGTCGGGATTATCAATAATGAACTCTATATAGGACGCATGGTATGGAACCGGCTGCGCTATATCAAAAACCCGGATACCGGCAAGCGCGTATCGCGCCTGAACCCGGAATCCGAATGGGTGACAACGGAAGTGCCGGAACTTCGCATTCTCGATCAGGAGCAATGGGACAGGGTTAAGGAAGCGCAAGGGGAGTTAGTGAAGCATCAGAAGCCCTATCATGCGCTACGCCGTCCGCCGCATTTGTTCTCCTATCTGCTTAAATGCGGATGCTGCGGGGGTGGCTTCAGCAAAATCTCCAAAGACCTGTACGGCTGCTTTAACGCCAAGAACAAGGGCGTTTGCGACAATCACCTGACCATCCGGCAGGACAAGCTCGAAAGCACCATCCTGAAGGCGCTCCAGGAGCATCTGATGGATGAGGAGCTGTGCAAGGTCTTCTGCGAGGAATATACGCGCTATATGAACGAGCTTCGCAAGAGCCGAAATAACCAGCGCCATGCTCATGAGGTGGAGCTGAGAAAGCTTATCAAAGACGAAGAAAAGATGATTCAGGCGATTTGCGACGGCTTTGCCAATGAAACGCTGAAAGAGAAGATGCACGCCAATGAAGCGCGACAGAAGCAGATTAAGCGCATTCTGGAGAATACAGCGGAGGAGACGGTGATCCTTCATCCCAGCATGGCAGTGCGTTACCAGCAGGAGGTTCGCTCGCTGGTGCAGTCGTTCCGCTCCGAGGAACGTCGCGCCCAGGCCGCCAAGATGCTGCGCTCACTGGTGGATAAAATCGTGCTGTCCCCGAAAATGGGCAGCAAGGAGTTGACCATCGACCTTCACGGCGATCTGGCCGGTATTTTGACAATTTCTGCGGAGAAGAAAACTTCGGAATGGGACAGGCAAGCCCTGATCGAACGGGCGCAAGCCTTTGTAAGTTCCGAAGACTTCTCTGCGACATCAAAGTCGCAGGGGAAGCTGGTTGCGGGAGGGCGCAACAGTGAAACCTGTGAATCGCAGGGAAAGATGGTTGCGGGGGCTGGATTTGAACCAACGACCTTCAGGTTATGAGCCTGACGAGCTACCGGGCTGCTCTACCCCGCGACACTGCTTAAATCACGAAACAATGAAGCAAACATGCTTTTGAAAGCTAAATCTTAAAGACTTGCCAGAGGGGTTCATATAAGGAACCGCCTCCGAATAATCAAGCGTTTAATCATTTCATTCTTTAAATCATCGGAAAACCCTTATGGCTTCACTGGCGGTGCGCGCGGCGGGCGCGGCGCTGGGCGACGCGGTAGGCGGGCCGGTCGGCTCGTTTTTGGGCGCGCGCATCGGGCAGGTTGTGGGCGGAGCGGTGGAAGGCTCGCTGTTCGGGGGAGGGCGAAAAACCGGCAGCGAAGGGCCACGGCTCGCCGACCTTAGCGTCCAGACCTCAACCTACGGAAAGATGATCCCCATCGTTTACGGCTCCATGCGCATTGCAGGCAACGTTATCTGGTCGCTCCCCATTAAGGAAACGGCGACAACCACGACTACCGCCTCGCGCAGCGGCGGCAAGGGCAGCGGCGGCAAGGTGACGCAGAGCCAGACGAATTACGCGTATTCGGCAAGCATCGCCATCGGCATCTGCGAAGGGCCGATCGACCAGGTTTTGCGCGTCTGGGCGGACGCCAAGCAGATGACGCTTACCGATCTCGACATGCGCATTTATTATGGAGACGAAGCCCAGCTGCCTGACAGCCTGATTCAAAGCGTCGAAGGCGCAGAGCATACCCCGGCTTACCGGGGGCTGGCCTATATGGTGCTCGAGGATTTCCCGCTCGCCGATTTCGGCAACCGCATCCCCAATTTCACCTTTGAGGTGGTGCGCAAATTTCAATACCCGGACTATAACGGCGAGATACTCGAAAACACCATCGAAAGCATGGTACTGATTCCGGGCGCGGGCGAATTCGTCTACGACCCTCTCACTCAAACGAAAATCCCCGGCGCTCAGGCCGGCGGCGGCTGGGCGCAGCAGGGCAGGCAAGAACCCATCAACCTGCATACCCCTTACGGCACGGCGAACGTGAATGTCGCGCTCGACATGCTCGAGGGGACATGCCCGAACGTGGAATGGGTAAGCGTGGTCGTCACCTGGTTCGGCGACAGCATGGATGCGGGCGCATGCATCGTCAAACCGGGCGTGGAATACCAGACGGGCGCTATTACCTCACCGAATACGTGGCAGGTGGCGGGGTTCAACCGCTCCACCGCTCGGCAGATCGCCTTGGTGGACGGCTCGCCGCGCTACGGCGGCACGCCGGATGACGGGAGCATCCTGCGCCTGCTCGACGCATTGCAGCAACGCGGGTACCAGATCGCCTTTTATCCGCTGTTGTTCATGGATGTGGACGGCAAACCCTGGCGCGGAGAGCTGACGGGAAATGCCGCTAACGTAGCGAGCTTCTTTACCAAGACGCACGGCTATAACGCCTTCGTCACGCATTACGCCAATCTGGTCGCCTCCAAAGTAGACGCATTTGTCATCGGCTCGGAACTGGTGGGGTTGACGAAGGTGACGGACACGCCGGGCAACTATCCGGCGGTCAACCAGCTGGTGAGCCTGGCTTCGACGGTGAAAGGCATCGTGGGCGGCGGGGTAAAGGTGACCTATGCCGCCGACTGGTCGGAATACCACCATACCGACGGCGGCTGGTACAACCTCGATCCGCTCTGGGCATCGCCCAACATCGACATGGTGGGCATCGACGCGTATTTTCCGCTCACCGATTCGGCAAGCAATACGT
>CAYMDD010000221.1:0-3425 GCA_964389045.1 uncultured Rickettsiales bacterium | reverse complement strand
CAAACATACGTTGGGAGACCGGCAGAAGGAAGTGATCGAGAAGTTCAGGGAGGAGTTGCTGCCGCAATGCCCGCCGGAAGCGCAGGAGATGTTCGATCAGTTGGCGCCGGTGAGGCAATTGGATCAAGCGAGATGGGTGAGAGACGATTTGAACCAAGCCAGGGGGTGGAAGGCGCTCCCGGACGAGATCAACCAGATATTCGAGGGGACGACCCAGCGGTGGCAGAACGCCCTGGAGGGTCAGGAGGAGACCAACAGGGACTGGGCGGAGTATCTGGCGAAGGAGAAAGCCCAGGAAGCTGGGCAGACCGCCTCCGGCCCGAAACGATAACGCCGAAAGAAGAAAAACCGCCTGAGTCCAAGGCGGAGAAAGAAAAATCCCGCCGACGGCGTAAAAGAGACGGCGGCGATAAGTCCCCGCCACCCGCTTAAGCAGTGGTGACTCCTACGGGATTCGAACCCGTATTGCCGCCGTGAAAGGGCGGTGTCCTAACCATTAGACGAAGGAGCCAATCGAAAACAGGCGCGTACTATCTAAAGAACCGTACTGTAAGTCAAGCGGTAATCAGGCGGTTACGACGCGGTTTCTGCCTTCGTGCTTGGCTTTGTAGAGCGCCTCGTCGGCTTTTTTCAGCAGATCCGCGCCGGCGGATTCGGGGAGGCCGGCAGGGGGGCTTTCCTCGAACAGGGTGGCCACGCCGATGCTGACGGTTTTGTTGAAGCTGCCTTCCGGTAATAAGAAGGAGAAAGCCTCCACCGCCTTCCGCATGCGCTCCGCCACATCGGCGGCGGCGGCTTTGCCGGTCTCCGGCAGAAGCACCACGAATTCCTCGCCGCCGAAACGGGCGACCAGGTCTACGCTGCGGGAGCCGTTTAAAATGATCTGCCCCAAATGTTTGAGCACTTTGTCGCCCACATCATGGCCGTACGTGTCGTTGACGGATTTGAAATGATCCATGTCGAGCATCAACACCGAGAGCGGCTTGGCATTGGCCACCGCCTGGCGGAGCAGATTGTCGAGGTGGGTGTTTAGGTAATGGCGGTTGTAAAGCCCCGTCAAATTATCCGTGATGGCAAGCGAGATGCTCTGCTGATAGCTGGAGCGGAGCGCTTCCTGGTATTTCTTGCGGCGGATCTGCGTCTTGACGCGCGCGGTCAACTCGTTTTTATCGACCGGGACACGAAGATAGTCGTTAATGCCCATCTCGAGACCTTTTAGCATGCTGCGTGTGTCGTCTTCATCTACCAGCATCAGTACAGGCACATGGCGAATTTCCTCGCGGCCTTTGATCTGGCTGGCTAGGCGCAGGCCGTCAATGTCGGAGAGCAGCGTGCTGACCAGAATCACGTCGAACTGCCCGGATACGGCACGGTCGATGGCGCTGCCAGTGTCCTGGAGCCATTCCACCTGATAGGTTTCGCCGAGTGCGGCGTTCAGCTGCTTGCCCTGCACAGGGTCGTCGTCCACCAGCAGTGCGTGCGCGCCGGAGACATCGGAAGTGAAGCTATTAGGGTTGCTGTCCATGCCGAGCTGCATGCGCGTCTGGTCGCGCAGGCGAAGTTCGTCGAGCAATACCTTAATGCGCACCAGGGATTTGACGCGCGCGAAAAGGGCAAGATCGTTGATGGGCTTGGTGAGGAAATCATCCGCTCCGGCTTCCAGGCCGCGAATACGGTCAGACTTCTCGGAAAGGGCGGTGACCATCACCACGGGGATGTGCGAAATGTCGGCGTCTTCCTTCATCTTGGCGCACGTCTCGAAGCCGTCCATGCCCGGCATCATCACATCGAGCAGTATGAGATCGGGTTTGAATTCCTTGGTTTTCTTGAGCGCCTCGAAGCCGTCCTTAGCGGAAATGACATCGTAGTATTCGCTATTGAGCTTGGCTTCCAAGAGCTTGACGTTGGCGGGAACGTCGTCCACTACGAGGATCTGGGCGGTCATGGCGGCCTTATCCCGCCAGCAGTTCTTCGCCGAGGAATTTCCGCACCGTATGCAGGAACGGGCCAATCGAAATAGGCTTGGAAATATAAGCCTGGCATCCGGCGCGGAGGATTTTTTCCTCATCGTCCTTCATGGCGAAGGCGGTGACGGCAACGATGGGGATCGATTTCAGCTCCGCATCCGCCTTGATATTCTGGGTGATCTCCAGGCCGGAGATTTCCGGGAGCTGGATGTCCATCAGGATCAAATCGGGACGGAAAGAGCGGGCGAGGTTCACCGCTTCCAGCCCCTCCTTGGTTTCCGCCGTTGTGTAGCCGTGGGCGGAGAGGAGGTCGCGGAAAAGCTTTAAATTCAGCTCGTTATCTTCGACAATTAGGATTTTTTTCTTGTCCATGTGCTCAGAAAAACGCAAATGCGGTCAAAACGGAATTACTCTGGCGATTGTAGGGCGGGAATGATTAAAATAGTCTTACCTCCTGCCGGATTTTTCATAGGGTTAGCCGATGGAAGACTATACGCTTTACGACCGCCGCAGCCTGGCCAGGCTGATGCACCCTTCCACCGCCACGGCGCTGGAGGCGCTGGGTGCGCTGCCGGAAGCAAGCTCTGCGCTCGACCTGGGCTGCGGCGGCGGCCTGCTCAACCTGACGATGGCGCGGCAATGGCCGGAGGCGCGCATTGTGGCCGTCGATATCAGCCCGAGGGCAGTGGAGGACGCCAGAGCGACGGTCAGCGCAAACGGTTTAACAGAGCGCATCGAAGTGGTGCGGAGCGAAGGCTATAGCCATGCGAGCGTAAAAGCAGGCGCGCCTTACGATGTGATTGTGGCGAACCTCCTGGCGGAAATGCATGTACGCTATGCCGGCGATGCGGCCAGTCATCTGCGGCAGGGCGGCGCGTTGATTGCGGCGGGGATATTGCAGTGGCTAAAGCCGCAGGTAGAGGCGGCTTATGCTGATAAATACTGGAAGAAAATTGCGGAATACCGCCACGGCGACTGGGTGGCGCTGGTGTATGAGAAAAAGAAATAAGGTTTATTACCGCCTTGGCACCTGACCGATCGGCCTGGGAGACGCGCCTTGCACACTCGGCGCCTGTGGAGCGGAGGAGTGGCTTACACCGCTAACCACGCCACTCAGTAAACCTACTACTCCGGCAATACTGCCAAGTCCTGCAGCCTTTGCAGCATTGGCATTGTTTTCAGTATTACCGCTGATTGTAGAAATAATGCTGTTACCGGCAGAAGCGGCGGCGTTACTCGTTTCCTTTAAGGCATGGGAAACATTCCCGGCGGCTTTATTCCAAAACGTTTTTGCCCCTTCCTCTAATTCTGCGCCGGATACTTTATCCAGCTGCTCGGCGAGCATAGGGCCGCCATACACTATCGCTGCGCCGCCGATAGCAGTGACAACAGCGCCTTTCAGCATACTATGCGCAGCATCCCACCAGCTGCTTTCATGCTGCGGCTGTTCTTCTATAT
>CAYMDD010000220.1:1208-3443 GCA_964389045.1 uncultured Rickettsiales bacterium | reverse complement strand
TCTCCCTTTTGGGGCATCGCGCTGATGGTGCATTTTTATCACCGGATCGCACCGAACGCAGCAACTCCGCCTGCGCTGAAATGAAACATATGGTTAATTTATAGCGAAATGCCTTTTCATGGCCTTATCTGCGCGTAAGCGCTGGTGTAACCACATTATTTAAGAAGTTATTATTCTATTATGCCCGAATTTTCCAATTCCGTCCCATCAACGGACGGGGATACGCCGCTCTTTGTATTGGTAGTCGATGACAACGAACCCTCCGCTAAAACCCTGATGTGGACGATGGAGATGCTGGGCGCCCACGCCGACATTGCGCTCAACGGCGGGGAAGCCATTAGCAAAGCCTTAAAAAACCCACCCGATATGGTGTTGCTGGATATCGGCATACCGGATATGGACGGATATGAGATCTGCCGCCGCTTACGCGCCGAGCCTTCGCTGCAAGGGATCACCATTCTTGCGCAGACCGGCTGGACACAGGAGGAACACCGCAAGCGCGCTATAGAAGCGGGGTTTGACGGCCATCTGGCCAAACCGGTGGATTTCGAGAAATTAAAGAAAATCATGGAAGGCATTAAAGCCAAGCGCGCCACCGGCTAATTCATAGCCATGCCCGCAAGCATTCTCTCCGTCATGCTGCGGATACGCGCCATTAACGTCATTAAATGAGGGATGCGCGCGGCGGCGCGTTGCTTTGCTATTTTGCACGGATTCAATTCCAGCGTAAGGCAATGCAAATAGGCGACGTTCTGCACGACAATGAAACGACGGCGCAACTGCCGGAGGCGCGCATTGGCGGCTTCGCCCATGTAAATCGGCGCCGTGCTTTCTATCAGAATCATCCTGTACGTTGCCTCTTCGATCCAGCTGCGGAATGCTGATACGTTGCGCCTGCACGGCTTTTTTGCGGATGCGCGCGATTGGGTAATCAGCGTCAATACAGGTGTGGCGTTCGGTTTCATCGTTTTCTTGTACATACCTCTCTTACTCATTTAATTGCCACGCCGAGCCGGGCTTGGTCGCTTCCATCCCCGCAAAGCCTGCAATCATGCTCAACGGCGCAAGCACCAATACCAATGGGAGGATAAACATCCCTATTCCCCAGCGTAATCGATTCGAAGGCGGCAGCCGTGATTTAAGCCTGCTGAAATCTTTGATGAACCGCTGCATAATCGCCTTCTTTCTGACGGCTGTTGCTGGATGATTGAAGCTTATGCTGCGCATCATAAAAAAGCGAACCGACGGCGAAACCGCCGCCGTAAAAAGCCTGTCAACTTAAGCGGCAAAATAAGCCGGGCGTGATGCCCGGCTTATTGCTTCTTTTTGACTGGAATTTTTTAGCTTTCTCCGACCATCCCGCCGCTGCGCGGAGTAGCGCCGCTATGGCTGTCAACGGGGCCAGAAGCATCGCGTTCCTCCCGTGAAGCGGGGCCTTTGATGCCCGGCTCCGCGTTGCCGTGCACGGATTGACTTCTCGACACCGCATCGCCCAGCACGCCTCCCGTGCCCGGCGTAGGCGTATCAGGGCCGGAAGCGGCATGGCCGGACGGTTTGGTTTTCGTATCCGCCATAACGGACTCCTTGTTATTTCTTCAAGCGTTCTGCACGTCGAGCCGCCACGACTGGCGGGATGTGGGTTCCGCGCGCGGCACAGTTACGGTAAGCACACCCTGAGAGAAACGCGCCCGAGCGGCTTTGGCGTCGCTGTCCTGGGCGAGTGCGAACATGCGCTCAATGCGGGCGTGGCGTTCCTGGGCATGCGTTTCCGCTACGATATGCAGGCTCTGGCGCGATACGTCGACATGAATATCCTTCGGCGAGAAAGCCTGCATCTCCACCGTGAATACATATTCGCGCTCACGCGCATCCATGCTGGCGCGCCCGCCCAAGCCCGGAATGCCATTGAAAAACGCATTCTGCGCCGCCGACTGCCATTGCTGGAACTGGTTGAATATCTGCTCATTCAAGCGGAACATGGTCTGCGGGAGCGCAAACGCCAGCCCGACATCGCCTTGCAGCGCACGGCTGAAAGGAAACCAGGAAAACGGCGAGAAAAGCGAAGGAACGGCGGAATCCGGCGCGCGGGTTTCCTGCCGCTGCGTTTCCCTTGCGGCGCTTACATCCGGCTTTGCTTGCGCGCGGGCGGAAGATTCCTCCTGCGGCTTCGTATACTGGCGCTTGGCTGCGGGAGCATGGGAGATTTCCGGCACCTCTTTTGGCTCCGTATTGCGG
>CAYMDD010000220.1:0-1198 GCA_964389045.1 uncultured Rickettsiales bacterium | reverse complement strand
TTAGCTTCGGCGGCCTGAATGGGATTGCCTTGGGTTTTCAGCGCGGTGGAAGATACCTCCGGAGCCATTGCGGCTTCGGCACTTTTTTCCACCGGGTTCAGCACGGCGGCACCCGCTTTGACAGGCGCGTCGGACGGCTTGGCCGTAGGCTTGGAAGACATCACCATAAATATTCTCCTTTTAAAACAATAATCATAAGTTCAACCGCAGGCATTACCAGTAGAATCCCACCTTCTGGCTGCTAGCGGCGCCGAGCGTCACGCGTTTCTGCTGTGTTTTTCCCGCATAATCCGCGCTGATCGTATAGCTGCCCGCAGGCAGCTTGGCGTAGAGCAGCGGCCCTTCCGGCACCACGTTCAGCACTTCCTCGCCGGAACGGTTCCTGACCGAGACATTCGCGTTGCTGATGTATTCGCCGTTTTTCGCTGCCAGCTCCATGCGGAGGTTGAAGCGGTCGGCCTGCGCTCTCAGCGCCTCGCGCTCACCCTCGCCCACGCCGCCGCTGACATAGGCGACATCACCTTGATGGCGCACTTCGAGCAGCGCCACGTCGCCCGTTTCGCCGCTGGCGGCGGAAACGGCGGATTGCGTTGCGGTTTGTTGCGCGTAAGCAGGCGCCTGTATGGCAGCCACACAACACATAGTCCAAAGAACGGCTTTCATCGGATGCTCCTTTGTTTCAACAGGTTCAAACAGGTCACAGCACGAAAAATATTATAACGGGTCGATGGCGGATTCAAGCCAGCTGCGATGGCGGTGCGCCGCCGCGATGCCGCGGTTGACGATCTCAGCTGCGCCGTCATAGCCTATGAGGGTTTCCTGCGCTGCCGTATAAGCGGCGCAAATATCGTTTTCCTGGTCTTTAATGGCCGAAAGCATGGCGCCGTCACCCAGCAATTCGGCAAACATCAGTTTACCCTTGTTGTACCACTCGGTCACTGTATCCATGCCGATCTCGACAGGCTGAGGCATAACGCCGATAATTTCCTTCAGCGAGTCGGATTGAAAACGGTGATCTTCGATGCATATCTTCAAATGATCGCGCAAGCCGTCATCCTCGAGCCTCTCGAGCGCCGAGGCGTATGCATCCATCACGCCCATGTGCAACGCATGCAAGGACGACAGTGTTTGCATGGCGGAGCTATCGGGGGCTGATTGAGCGGCAAGCGTTTCCATATGCATCCATCCGTTTCTAAAA
>CAYMDD010000219.1:0-3456 GCA_964389045.1 uncultured Rickettsiales bacterium | reverse complement strand
GCCTGGAAACGGTCGATGATCCCTTTGGTGTAGTCGAAGCGCTCCACACCCATGCCGATCATTCCGCCTTCCGGCAAACCGAATCGCCGCCGCACCGCCTCGCGGCAGATCGCCGCCGCCGGCACGTCGCTTAAACCCTCCGGCGGCCAGGCGATGGAAATGGGGTAAGCGCGGATCAGCGCCGTATGGTCGCCGGAGGTGATGATGGATTGATCGCGGTTGATGCGGCTTTCTAAAAACCTGTCCACCGTGTCGATAAAGTTCTGGCAATGGAACCGCGTATGGAAGCCGATGACCGAGCTTGCCAGGAGGCCGGAGAGAATCTCCTCGCGCCAGGGGCAGATGCTGAAGACTTCCGGGTTCGGCCAGGGGATATGCCAGAACGTGATGATGGTGGCGCCCGGCAGGCGCTCGCGGATGTAGAGGGGAAGGAGCGCGAAATGGTAATCCTGCACCAGCACCACCGGGTTTTTCGTCTTGGCTTGCGCCAGCACCGCATCGGCGAATTTGCGGTTAACCGCTTTATAGGCCTCCCAGTCGCTCTCGCGGAAGCTGGGGCGCACGAAGGTGATGTGGCACAGCGGCCATATGCCTTCGTTGGCGAGACCGTAATAATACCCCTCCTCTTCCTCCTGCGTCAGCCAGATGCGCCTTAGGGTGTATTCAGGATGTTCCGGCGGCACCTGCACGCAGTCGGAGGCGTCCACGGTTTTCCGGTCTGCCGAGCCGCTGCCGTGCGCAATCCAAGTGCCGCCGCAGGCGCGCAAGATAGGCTCCAGCGCCGTGACCACGCCGCTTGCCGGGCGCTGCACGCTGATGGCGCCGCCTTTTTCGTTATGGATATACGGCTCGCGGTTGGAAACGATGATGGCCTCGGAGTTCGGCAGCTCCTGCTCGAGCAGGCGCTTTAAGGTTTGCGGCGTCCATTTAACCTTGATGTGCTCCGCGCCGTGCATGGATTTCTTATCATAAAGCAGCCGGTTCATAGTCTGCGCCAGCGGCAGCAGTTCGGCGGGCAATCCCTGCTCGGCGATGGATGCGCGCGGGTTGGCAAGAGCGTCTTGGAGGCGGCGTATCCAGTTTTTCAACACCAGCCTCGCCACCAGCAGCGTCATGGCCGCCGCCGTCAGCGAAATAAAAGCAATCAGCCCGGCTGCGTGCATCCGTGTTTCGAATAAAGGCTTCTGCACAGCGCCTGCGGGGTTGGAGATAAAATGTTCCGCTATGGGCACTGCGGCTGCCGCCAGGATAACAAGCGCGATCATCAGCGGAAACATGTAACGATTCATTAGGCGGCCTCACTCTTTAAAAGTTGCGCGTATTCCTCCGATTAAGCAATAAGCCGCGTATAACGGGGGAGCCTTCCCGTTTGCGCTATCTGCTTAGATTAAGGGAATAAACGCAGTGGTAGCGTTTACATCGGGCACGATTTCATGCCGAACGCTTTTTGTAATTCAGCCGACTATCAAAAAACCATATGGTTTATCTTATGATATTGACTAATACATTGATCGATAATGGAAAATATATTTTTACTATTAATCGGTAACCAGTTACTCCACGAACACGCGCACTTCGACGCTGCCTAGGCCTTCCACCGTTTCCGTGTGCAGGCGGATGCGCTTTTCGTCGGCGCCGGCATCGCGCATGGCGGTGATGACGCGCGCCAGCTGCAAATTCGCATCGCGCTCGGCTTGTTTCTGCGGCCTGCTGCTGACGGCGGGCACGCTGCGCAGCACGTCGAACGTTGCATCCGGCTTGATCGCCAGGGCACGGGATACTGCCGTTTGCAGCGAGCGCTCGAACGACACGCGCGGCTGGTTGAACCGCACCACCACCAGCGCCTGCCGGGAGGCCGCGTCGAACGCGGCGGCGGAGGGTGAGGAGAGCGCGGAAACGCCGGATATGGCGGCAAAAAGCAAGGCAGCGAACGCGCCGCGGGACAAAATGCGATTGGGACGTTTCATCGGGGTTTCTCCAGACCTTAAGGGAATAACATGATCCACTGGTAAAGAAAGCCGCTTGCCCCGTCAACGGGCAAGTCGAGAGGGTAAGAGAAAACGCTTGTCATTTGCCGAGGTTTTGCTAGTTTCCGCGCCTCCGGCCTTAAGTCCGCCGGTTTTTCATGGCCAATGCACCCGTAGCTCAGCTGGATAGAGCATCAGACTACGAATCTGGAGGTCGGGCGTTCGAATCGCTCCGGGTGCGCCATCTTTTTTCAATACGTGGTTCGATTAGAACAAAACTACAGAATTCTTTTAGCTATTTTCAATTTCATCTGCTTACAGATAGATGTGCCATCTTAGCCAGCCTATCCAAGCTCACCATTTAAAAGATACATATGTTAGCCGGGCGTGAACCATCCTTCCAGTACTATAAAAATATAATAGCGGACGAACTGCGCAAGTGCAGAAGTGCTATGGCTTTACCGTAGATGATCTAATAACCTTCCAAAATGCTGGGCTACCTTTCTCTTTAGGACTGCAGGGCAGTTTAATTATTCCTCCGTACTATTACACTATATTATTCGCTGGTTGGAAGATTTCTTACTTAACGTCCATGAGCTTTATGGCAAATATTTAGACTCAATGATTGATGCTAGTTGAAGGCACTAACGCCAATTACTTCAGCTTCCTGTTTTTTTATCATTTTTAGTATGAATTATTCATACCATGTGCTATATTGTCGAGTAGGAGGCTCTTATGGCGAGCATTGAAAAAAGAACCATTAGCTTACCAAGCGATCAGGCGGCTTTTATCGATTCCAAGGTGGAAGCGGGGGATTATGCATCCGCCAGCGAGGTTATCCGTGCGGGATTACGTGCTCTGCGCGAGCGCGATGAGGCGGTCGAGCGCTGGTTGCGCGGCGAGATTGCCGCCTCTTACGATGCGATGAAGGCCGATCCGACGCGCGCGGTATCGGTCGATGCAGCCTTTGCCTCCGTTCGTGAAAGGCATACTGCGCATTTGAAGGATCAAAAGTGATCCGCCGCGAAGTCGTCCTTTCGCCTGAAGCCAACGTAGACCTGCTTGCTCTTTACGACTGGATTGCAAAACAATCTTCTCCAAAGGTAGCACTCGAAATATATCGATCGCCTTGAAACCTATGTGTGCGGCTTCGATATCGCATCGGAGCGCGGCACTTTACGCGACGAAATACGTAAAGGGCTTAGAACAATCGGCTTTGAACGCCGCGTCACTATTGCTTTCAACGTGACGGATGACCAGGTCATCATTCTTGGCTTTTTCTATGGCGGTCAGAATTGGCAGGGCATTCTTTCTGAACATTAAAAAAACAGTGTCTTAAGTCAGGTCCGTTAAGCCGGTCGTATTAAATCTGCACTACCGCCGCGGCATCATCAGGTTCTGCAGGCCTGCGCGCATTACGCCTTTCTGCCCCAGTTTTTTCATTTTCTTCATCATGGTTTCCATTTGCTGCTGTTGTTTCAACAGCTTA
>CAYMDD010000218.1:2741-3457 GCA_964389045.1 uncultured Rickettsiales bacterium | reverse complement strand
GCAGCGCTCCTGGAGGTGCTCGACCCGGAACAGAACCACAATTTCAACGACCATTACCTGGAGGTGGATTACGACCTCTCCGACGTCATGTTCGTGGCCACCGCCAACTCCTACAACATGCCGAGGCCGTTGCTCGACCGCCTGGAGGTCATCCGCATCCCCGGCTACACGGAGGATGAAAAGCTCGGCATCGCCCGCCGCCACCTGATCCCCAAGCAGCTTAAGCAGCACGCTTTGAAAAAAGATGAATGGACGATCAGCGATGACGGCTTGCGGGAGATCATCCGCTACCACACCCGCGAAGCGGGCGTGCGCAACCTGGAGCGCGAAATCGCCACGCTTACGCGCAAAGCCGTAAAAGATATCATGCTGAAGAATCTCCAGCGCGGCGTGAAAGTGACGCCCCGCAATATCGGCAAATACTTGGGCGTCCGCAAATACAGCTTCGGCGAGGCGGAGAAAGAGGACATGCTCGGCACCTGCACCGGCCTGGCCTACACCGAATTCGGCGGCGACCTGCTGGTGATCGAAGCCGTCTCCATGCCGGGCAAGGGCAAGATCACCATCACCGGCAAGCTCGGCGAAGTGATGCAGGAATCGGTGCAGGCCGCCGCCTCGTACGTGCGCTCGCGCAGCGTGCAATACGGCATCATTCCCCCGATGTTCCAGACGCGCGACATCCACGTCCACGTCCCCGAAGGCGCCACGCCCAAGGA
>CAYMDD010000218.1:0-2731 GCA_964389045.1 uncultured Rickettsiales bacterium | reverse complement strand
CTATCACCCCCGCCATCGTCTCGATGCTGACCGGCATCCCCGTCAAGCGCTCGGTGGCCATGACGGGCGAGGTGACGCTTCGCGGGCGCGTCTTGCCGATCGGAGGCTTAAAGGAAAAACTGCTGGCGGCGTTAAGGGGCGGCATCACCACCGTGGTGATTCCGCAGGAAAACATGAAGGATTTGGAAGAGATCCCCGACAATGTGAAGCGTGACTTAACCATCATCCCCGCTTCCACGGTGGAGGAAGTGCTGGCCGTCGCCCTCACCCGCCAGCCGGAAGCCGTGGAATGGCAGGAGCCGAAAAAAGCGGAAATCCCCCCTGCTCTGCTGAAGCACGACGGCGAAGGCGGCATTATCACGCATTAGCGGATAAAGCTTCCCTTCTTGTGGTTTCCACCTGACTGGCTTATAATGCGAATATTCGTATAAACGCCTTCTAGGAGCCTTATGGACTGGCGCATTATCCTTCCCATCGTTGCCATCCTGCTGTTTACCGTCCTTTTCGGCAACAACCCCTTCGAGCCGCCGCCCGGCTCGACGCCGCGCGACCCCTTCCAGGCTGGAATCGACGACAAGATCAGCGGCAAAACCGATCATCAGGGCGGTTTTAGCGGCGGATACACGGAAGCGCCCACCGTTCCCGGCAGCAGCGTGCCCCTGCCCATGCAGGAAGGGCTTCCGCCGGACGGCACGGCTAACACCGCCACGGGCGGCTACGGCGGCTACGGCTCGGGCGCCGCTGGTCAACCGCAGCCCGATGCTGAAATCGAGCCGCCCCCGGCCAGCGAGATGCCCGCGCTGCGCGCAACGCAGCCTCAAGCCCCTGCTGGCAACCCGCTGCAGCCCGCTCCCTTCCAGGGACTTCCCGGCGTGGATACGACCACAACCGCGCCGCAATCGTCCGTGCAGCCCTTGCGCATCGATCCCGTTCTTTCGCGCATCACGCAAGACGGCACCCGCGTGAGCTTTGACGGCTCCACCGTCTACATCGAAGGCACCGACAAGCTGATGGCCGACGGCGACTACCCGATGCGCAGCGGCCCGACGCTCATTGTCCGCAGCGGCAAGCGGCAATTCCCGCCCAATTATTTCTCCTCGCAACCGCTGATGGGCGGCAATGGCTGATTTGGCATTGCCAAACGCGGCGCAACACGCCAGTATTTTAAACAGCAATGACCGATTCCAGCCCGACCCCACTTCTAGACCGCGTCCACACGCCCGCCGACCTGCGGGGGATGGAGCTGCTGGAACTAGAGCAGCTGGCGGGCGAGCTGCGGCAGGAAACCATCGCCGCCGTGTCGCAGACCGGCGGACATCTGGGCGCAGGCCTCGGCGTGGTGGAATTGACGGTGGCGCTCCACCATGTGTTCGACACGCCCTATGACCGGTTGATCTGGGATGTCGGCCATCAGGCGTACCCGCATAAAATCTTAACCGGCAGGCGCGAGCGCATCCGCACGCTTCGCAAACCCGGCGGCCTGTCCGGCTTCTGCAAGCGCGACGAAAGCGAGTACGACGCCTTCGGCGCAGGCCACAGCTCCACCTCCATCTCGGCAGGCTTAGGCATGGCGGCGGCGCGCGACTTGAAGAAAGAATCGCGCGACGTCATCGCCGTCATCGGCGACGGGGCGATGAGCGCAGGCCTCGCCTTCGAAGGCCTGAACAACGCCGGGCATCTAGGCGCGCGGCTCATCGTCATCCTCAACGATAACGACATGTCCATCGCCCCGCCGGTGGGAGGCCTCAGCACCTACCTCGCCCGCCTCATCTCTTCTCAGCCGTATCACAAGCTTCGCGGCATCGGCAAGGCGGTGGCCAGCAAATTCCCCGAACCGTTGGCGCGCCTCGCCCGCAAGGCGGAGCATTCTTTGCGCGACATGGCCGTAGGCGGCACGCTATTCGAGCAGCTGGGCTTCTACTATGTCGGCCCGGTAGACGGGCATGATCTTTCGCAGCTGCTCCCCATCCTCAAGAACGTGCGCGACCAGAAAAACTCCGGCCCCGTGCTGATCCACGTCGTCACCGAAAAAGGCCGCGGCTTCGATTCGCCGGAAGCGTCCCAGGAGAAATACCACGCGGTGAGCGCCTTCGACGTGGGCACGCGCATCCAGAAAAAAGCAAGCGCCGCTTCGCCGACTTACACCTCCGTTTTCGCCCAATCCCTGATCCGCGAAGCGGAAACCGATGAGGGCATCGTCGCCATCACTGCCGCCATGCCGTCCGGCACCGGGCTGGATGCGTTCGCCGCCCGCTTTCCCGACCGCTGCTTCGATGTCGGCATCGCCGAGCAGCACGCCGTCACCTTCGCGGCAGGGCTAGCCGCCGAAGGCTTAAAGCCGTTCGTCGCCATTTACTCCACCTTCCTCCAGCGCGCCTATGACCAGGTGGTGCATGACGTCTGCATCCAGCGCCTTCCCGTCCGCTTCTGCCTCGACCGCGCAGGGTTAGTAGGGGCGGACGGCGCAACGCATGCCGGCGCGTTCGACCTTGCCTATCTTTCCGCGCTGCCCAACATCGTCATCATGGCGCCGTCCGACGAGGCGGAGCTTTCGCATATGGTGGCCACCCAGCGCGCATACGGCGAAGGCCCTATCGCCGTCCGCTACCCGCGCGGGGAAGGCGTGGGAGCCGCCCTTCCGGCGGAAGGCGCGCCGCTTGCCATCGGCAAGGGGCGCATTCTGCGCCGGGGGACGGACGTGGCCTTCCTCTCCCTCGGCACCCGCTTGGGC
>CAYMDD010000217.1:2748-3476 GCA_964389045.1 uncultured Rickettsiales bacterium | reverse complement strand
CCTCCGAATGTTTCAGCACTGGCAGCGACACTTCCTCCACGTCCCGCGCCATCACCAGCACGATATCGCGCGGCAGGCGGGTGCTGGTTTTCAATGTTTCCGCCATCGTCACGCGAACATTGAGTTCGGTGTCGCGCACCAGCAGCCGGAAGATCTGCTCGGCCAGCTGCGTTTCGCCTGCACTGAATTCATCCCCGTAGGCCGCGGCCATCTTCTCCGCCACGTTCAGGCGCGCCCGAGCGCTCTCCTCAGGGTTGAGCAGCTTTTCCACATCCTGCGCGGTCAAGGTTAAGGCGGAGGGGGTCATCGTGTTCCGTTCGGCCAGCAACGTCATGGGGGAACATACCGCCAGAAGTTAAAAGGAAGGTTAACACACGGCGGTTATGCCGCATGGGTGTTTTTTAATGCACCGTTTCGCCGGATGCGATCTGCCCTCCGATAATAGTCATCAGATACTGCATGTTCTCCACCGTATGGTCGTGCCCCTCGATGCGGATGCGCTCGACCACGCTGCGGCGGAAATCCTCGCGGCGGATACGCCCGTACTGCGTCAGCTCCAGGCTGATCTTAAGCAGCACGCGGATGGCGTCGTAAAACCCCTCCGGCATGTGCGCCTTGGCGTAAAAAGCATGGAAGCCTAAGGGGCCGGAATCGAACATCAGGATGCGCGCATTGGAACGCGGTACGCCTGCCAGCCGCGCCAGCGCCGCTTCGAAGAAATGCATATC
>CAYMDD010000217.1:0-2738 GCA_964389045.1 uncultured Rickettsiales bacterium | reverse complement strand
CGAGCGGATGATGAGCGAATAGGTCAGCCGGTTGCTGGCATAGAGCTGCTCCACCAGCGATTCGATTTCGCGTTCGCTCTGGTGGTCTTCGCCCGTCTCCGGCATCAACATGCCGAGCGTCGCCCATTCGCGGATATCCTCGATATTCTCCTCGATCAGCGCCAGGGGGAGCTTGTATTGCCGCACCAGATGCTGTTTCAGCTCGTCGGAGACGATGGAAAACAGCTTCTCCGCCAGGCTCGCGGGCAGCCCTCCGCGGTGCACCAGCGCTTCGAGCAGCGACGGGCTGCCGGTCAACGTATCCCAGCGCTCATTCAGCGCCGCGTCGGGAATCAGCGCGCCGCGGTTGCGCAGCAGCGTGTGCAGCACTTTGAGTTCCTCCGTCTCCAGCAGCGCATTGGAGAGCATGGCGGAAACCGTGTCGCGCCGCGCAATGGCGGTGAGCTTGGCCACTTCGCGCGTCGTGCGCACCAGCGCCACCAGGTCTTCCTCCGTCAGCACGCTGGAGTATTGCAGTACCGGCAGGGCGACTTCGCCCACATCGCCGGCAAGCTTCAGCACAATATCGTGCGGCGCCAGGCGGCTTTCCTTCAACTGCTCGGCGATGGCGCGCCGCACCTGCACCTCGATGTCGTTCACCAGCAAACGCAGGATATCCAGCGCGATTTGCGCCTCGTTTGGCGTGAACGTTTCATGGACAAGGCTGGAAGAAATTTTAGTTGCAAGGTCGCTCCGTACGGCGGGCGACGGGTCATGGGCGAGTACGCGTAGATCCATAGACGTTAATTTCATGTGTTTGTTGTTTCCACGCTGTATCACCACTTAAAAGGTCGACTCATTTATAAGCATTCTGCGGTAGCGTCATCTTCCGCATGCCTGCCGATATATCGGCGAATGAAGAGCTTGCCTTCTATTTAAGTATAAAGCGAACTGATTAATAATTAGTAAATTTATAAAAAACTAATCAAATACATCGCATATTTTATCTACAATAATTAACTAATTATTTTGCGGGCATAGACGCTTTACGGCATTGTTCTGGTTCATATATTGTTTATCTTTATTGCGTATAAAACGATGCTTGATCCATATACCTTCCAAAAGGCAACACCTGTGAATAAACGCTATCCCAATGCCGCCGCCGCGCTCGAGGGCTTACTGTTCGACGGCATGAGCATCATGTCCGGCGGCTTCGGCCTGTGCGGCATCCCCGAGCATTGCATCCGTCATATTAAAGAAGCCGGCACCACCGGCATCGTCTGGATCGCCAACAATTGCGGCACGGACGATTTCGGTAGCGGCATCCTGCTGCATTCCCGCCAGATCAAAAAAATGGTCGCCTCGTACGTGGGCGAGAACAAGACTTTCGAAAAGCAGTTCTTGGCAGGCGAATTGGAGGTGGAATTCAACCCGCAAGGCACGCTGGCCGAGCGCATCCGCGCCGGCGGCGCGGGCATCCCCGCCTTCTTCACCAAAACGGGCTACGGCACCGTCGTCGCGCAAGGCAAGGAAACCCGCGAATTCGACGGCGAGCATTACGTAATGGAGCGCGGCCTTCGCGCCGACCTCGCCATCGTCAAGGCCTGGAAGGCCGACACCTCCGGCAACCTCGTCTACCGCAAGACCGCGCGCAACTTCAATCCCATCATGGCGATGGCGGGGAAAGTGACGGTGGCGGAAGTGGAAGAAATCGTCGAAGCCGGCCAGCTCAACGCAGATGAAATCGTCACCCCCGGCATCTTCGTGCAGCGCCTGTTCAAGGGCGACAATTTCGAAAAACGCATCGAGTTCAGGACTACGCAGGAGAATCCTTCAGGAAAGAAAATGTAATGGCGGAAAAAATCAGCATCGCTAAAGAAGAAATGCCTCAAGGTACGGTGGTTTACGCACCAAACTGGGAAAAAGAAGAGACTAGATTTTCAGGCGTGGTCGTCAACGCTGAGAACAAGATAACCCACTATGTCATTACCAATGTGAAGGGCATGGACGAGGAAGAGAAAGAATTAGGCGGAACTTTTGTCACGGCGCAGTCGGGTAAAGAAATTTGCTTATATCCTGCAGAATCACATACCCGCATAGGGGATGGCAAGCAGCCAAGCCTGGCATCGTTCATCGCACAATGGATTAATATTCCTGAGGAGAAAGAGCGTCTTTCTTTTGAAGAACGCTACACCCCAAAGGCTCTAAAAGCGGATGAGGAGCACAATCTTGATGCAGCAAAAAGAATCATAGAAGAAGTTAAACTCGCGCGACGCGGAGAAAATGAAGAGAAAACCGCTGTGAATAACATGCGCGATATTATCGAAGAGGCTACCGATCCTGAACGAAGAAAAGATATCTTTAAGGCCGCATTTGGTCAGGCAATGCGAGAGCATATGGAAGCAAGCACTTCCCGAGATGTTAAAGACGTGCTTTCAGCCATGCCGCCTGGTTTGCTTTCATCGTTAATTGCGCTCCATAAAGAACGGGCTGGCCCAACTCCGCCATCCAATCAAAGGTAACTACTATGCCCTGGACCCACGAACAAATGTGCAAACGCGCAGCCGCCGAGTTGAAAGACGGATTCTATGTCAACTTAGGCATCGGCATGCCCACCCAGGTGGCTAATTACATCCCCAGGGGAGTCCATTTTACCCTGCACAGCGAAAACGGCATGCTGGGCATGGGGCCGTTCCCCAACGACGCGGAAGTTGACCCTGACTTAATCAATGCCGGCAAGCAGACGGTCACTGTGCTGC
>CAYMDD010000216.1:0-3497 GCA_964389045.1 uncultured Rickettsiales bacterium | reverse complement strand
GCCTACAATTTCTGACTTCTTCGGCATTTTTATTATGATGTATGCGCGGGAACATGGCATTCCACATTTCCATGTACGTTGCGGAGGTAAAAAGGCATCCGTCGCTATCCAAAATGGAAATATACTCGAAGGCGCCGTATCGCCAAGGCATGCCAGGCTTATCGAGCGATGGCGCAGCATGCATGTAGACGAGCTAATGAATAATTGGGAACTGCTTCAGCGCAAGGAACTCCCGCATCCTATTGAACCGTTAAAGGAATGACGTATGTTAGCTGACGTAACCTATGTAAAGTATCTTCACGACTACACTCTCTACATTGAATTTGACGACGGCAGCGCCGGAGAGGTTAATCTTTCCGATTGCGTAGGAGATGCAGGCATATTTCTACCGCTTGCCAAAATGGATATTTTCCGGCAAGTCAGGGTTGATTCTACACTCGGTACAATCTGCTGGCCGAACGGCGCGGATATTGCTCCGGAATTTTTATACGAACGTATAAAACATGCGCATTAAACATATACTGCATGAAAATGCATTCTCCTTACATTGTTGGCGGTATAAAGAGGCGTAATGGTTGAATTCCTCTCCTCGCTTCCTCCTATCGTTGCCATCCTTCTCAAGATCGGGATGGTGGTGTTGCCGCTGTTGGTCTGCGTGGCGATGCTTACCTACATGGAGCGGAAAGTGATCGGGGCGATGCAGCTCAGGAAAGGCCCGAACGTCACCGGGTTTTTCGGCCTGCTCCAGCCTTTTGCCGACGGCTTGAAGCTTTTCATGAAAGAAACGGTGATTCCGGCGCAGGCGAGCAAGGTCATTTTCGTGCTCGCCCCGATGCTCACCTTTACGCTGGCGCTGGTCGGCTGGGCGGCGATCCCGCTGGCGCAGGATTTCGTGATCGCGGATATTAACGTTGGCGTGCTGTACCTCTTTGCTATTTCCTCCCTCGGCGTTTACGGCATCATCATGGCCGGGTGGGCGAGCAATTCCAAATACGCTTTCCTGGGCGCCATCCGCTCCTCGGCGCAGATGGTGTCCTACGAGGTTTCGATCGGCTTCGTGATCGTCACGGTGCTGCTCTGCGTCGGTTCCCTCCGCTTGAACGATATCGTGACGGCGCAGGAGAATATGTGGTTCTTCATCCCGCTGTTTCCGATGTTCGTGATTTTCTTCATTTCCGCGCTGGCGGAGACCAACCGGCATCCGTTCGATCTGCCGGAAGCAGAAGGCGAGCTGGTGGCGGGCTATAACGTCGAATATTCCTCCATGACGTTTGCCCTCTTTTTCCTGGGCGAATACGCCAACATGATCCTGATGAGCGGCATGACGACTATTTTATTCCTGGGCGGCTGGCTTCCGCCGATGCGTATTCCGCTTTTCGAGTTAGTGCCGGGCTTTATCTGGTTTTTCCTTAAAGTGCTCCTGATGCTCTTCTTGTTCATCTGGGTGCGTGCGACGCTTCCCCGGTATCGATACGATCAATTGATGCGGCTGGGGTGGAAGGTGTTTCTGCCGTTTTCGCTGTTCTTCGTGGTGCTGGTGGCGGGCTGGCAGGTGTACCGCATGCAGGCCGGCTGACAACAACCGTGGCCGTCGAACAGCCTTTCAGCGACCGTTACCTTCCAGTAGCGGATGTTTTCCAAACCCTTATGGAGCACCTGGAAAAGCGCGAGCCGCTATCGCTGATCCGTCTGGGCGATGGGGAAGGGGCGATCTTAGGCTTCCCCGAACAGGTCGAAATCAAAGACGATCATTTAGACCACATCCTTTATTTCTGGCTGGGCAGGCCGCCAGCGGCCAGCGCCAAGCAGGTGGAAGCGATTAAAAAGCCGCTCAAAGATGCCATTGCCGCCGCCGACATCATCGGCCTGCCTCCGCCCGGCATGCAGCACCCGAACCAGCGATATTTTTCATTGGCGAGGGATTACGTGCTTAACCAGGCGGATAACCCGGCCACGCGCTTCTGCAGCGCCTGGATCCACCATCTTCTGCAATACGGGCTGCTGTTTGCGCCGCTTCTGGAGAAGCGCGATTTCCTTGGGCTTATTTCCCCGCGTTTCATGGTGGGCAGGCTTACGCAGGTCTTTGGCGTCACCGGCATTTATGCCATTCCCATCCCCGCCGAATTGCAGCACAAGAACCTGCTCAACGCGCATTTCAGGCACGCGGATATGGTGGAAGACATCCGGAAAAACCTGGTGGTTCCGTACAGGGGCGCGCTGTTTCTGGTGGCGGCGGGGGTGTTCGGCAAAACATACTGCCAGTGGATCAAGGAAAAGGGCGGCATCGCCATCGATATCGGCAGCGTGCCCGATGGCTGGGCGGGGATCTCCAGCAGGCCGTACATGAATGCGTTCCCGGAAATCTTCGGGCTGGACGTGTATATGCGGCATAAGCAATTGGAGATGAATCAACGTTTGGAGCGAATCGAAAAAGTGCAGGAAACGCTGAAGGAATATCAACGGCTGAAAGAGCGCCATGCTTAAATTCCTTGGATTTACTCCATGTTTCGCGCTACATGTCACTTGTATTGAATAGTTTATAGGCGTTTGCACCCATGATTGAAACCGTCGTCACGTGGCTGGTCGATCTCGTCCAGCATTTAGGATATCCCGGCATCTTTATCATGACGTTTCTGGAAAGCACGGTAGCCCCGATTCCCAGCGAGCTGACCATGATACCTGCGGGGTATTTAATCAGCAAAGGCGAGATGCATTTTGTGCCGGTGTTTCTCTTAAGCATCGCCGGCACGGTGTGCGGCTCATTGTTCAATTACTGGATGGCCTATCATTTTGGCCGCCGTTTTTTGATGGCGTACGGCAAATACATGTTTTTTCCGCCGGAGAAAATGGAAAAGCTTGAGCGCTATTTCCGTGCGCACGGCGAAATCTCGACGTTTACCGGCAGGCTCATTCCAGGGCTGCGCCACTTCATCTCCATTCCGGCAGGGCTTGCGCATATGGATTTGAAGCGCTTCTGCCTGTTTACCGGCCTGGGCGGCAGCATCTGGATGTTCACGCTTATCGTGGTCGGCTACGTAATCGGCGGCAACAAAGAGCTTGTCAAAGAATACATGCCCATGATTACCTACGCGACGATCGCCATCGTCATGGCCATGATCGCCGGATATGTGATACGCCACCGCCGCAAGAAAGCTCTGGAACCTTAAAATTTATGGCCTTGATCCGCAACCTCCGCGCCCTGCTGCTCATGGAACTGGTTTCCGGGCTGGCGATGACGCTGAAATATTTCTTTAAAAAACCGGTGACAATCAATTACCCGTTCGAGAAAGGCCCGCTTTCGCCCCGCTTTCGCGGCGAGCATGCGCTTAGGCGCTATCCCAACGGCGAGGAGCGCTGCATCGCCTGCAAGCTCTGCGAAGCCATCTGCCCGGCGCAATGCATCACCATCGAGGCGGAAGCGCGGGATGACGGTTCACGGCGTACCACGCGCTATGACATCGACATGACGAAATGCATCTATTGCGGCTTCTGCCAGG
>CAYMDD010000215.1:0-3504 GCA_964389045.1 uncultured Rickettsiales bacterium | reverse complement strand
TGGCGGTGCCGAGCCAGCCTTCCGCGTTCACGACACCGCCGGCGATGCCCGCCACCGCCAGCCCGGCTGCGCCTGCCACGCCGCCGCCGATAATGGCGCCCCATTTCAGCCCACTCATCAGCCCGGTGCGGGCGCCGCGCTGGGCTTCATCCAGAGCGATCTGCGTTTCTTTGATTTCCGGCAAGGCGGGCTGCTGCTGCGGCTGTTCCGCCTGCTTGCTCCCGAATACCCAATTTAAAAGTCCCATCGGCGTAAAATCCCAGATTTTCCAGCCTTTATCATGCCACACGCCAGGGCGGGCGGGCAAATGAAGATTCCGTGACAGGAAAATGACGCTGGCTCAGGCGTGGACTAGCGCCCCCGCGCCATCTGCGGAGCTTGGCCCGCTTCGCGGGAAATCTGCGGTTCGGGCAGGTTTAAGCCAGCGCCAGGGGAAATATTGCCGAGTTCGCCGGGAGGTTGTCCTTGGATGCCCAAGTTGATCTTATTGGTGGGGCTATCCGCCTGCGCTTGCATGTATTTGGATGGATCGAAGGTGTTGTTCATGAAGTGCGAGAATTTTTCCATGCCGTCGCCCATTCCGTTCTGGATACGCGCGGTGACGTCCGCAACCCGCGTGAGGAAATTGATATTGCTGCCGGATTGCGATGGAGTGGCAAGGATAATACCGGTTTCAGCGGCTGTATCTTTCGTTTTTTCCGCCAGCTCCGCGGTTGTCATAGTATTGCCCAGAGGAGTCACGTCAAGAGCGTTGATGCCAAAGCCGTTCATCGCCACGCTGGTTGCAACTGCGCCGCCGGTTATTAACGCGCCTGTTAGTGCCTGCTGGGTTTGCACGGCTTCCGCGGATGTAGCGGCGCTGATTGATCTATCGGCTGCGGCGAGGTCTACGGCGGTCGCTCTGGAAGCGGTGGAAAGCGACTCTAGGGAAGCAAGTGCGGAGGTATCGATGGGGATGCCTTTTGCCGCTGCGGCTTTTAAGGTTTCGATAGCCCTGGCAATGTCTTGCCCTAACCCGGCGGGAACCTCTACCATGCCGTCTTGCGCATTGGCCGCTTCGTACTCAAGGTAGCGTATGTCCTCCCCACCTAGGGATGCCATGGGATTTTTAGGATTGGCGTTGATATTGGAAACGATGTTTTGCAGCTGTTCCGATTCAACCGAATTCTTAGCCATACGCTTTAGCTTTCCGTAACTTTGCTATTATCCAACAAATACCGCAGCTCCCGCAAACGTGCAAATGAACCTTTTGTGACAGCCTTATCAATCGTGTATCAATCGGCGCATGGAGGGGGAAACACATACGCTGATGGTGGCGGCGGGCGAGGGGGGAGCGCGCCTTGACCGGTATTTGAGCGCCCGGCTGGAGGGAGTCTCCCGCGCGCGCATTCAGAAACTGATTGCCGAAGGGTGCGTGAGCGCGGACGGTGTCCCGGTCACCGATTCATCCTTGAAGATAAAGGAGAATCAGCAGGTTGACGTGTTCATTCCGCCGGTTAAGGAAACGCATCTGGCGGGGGAGGATATTCCCCTCGGCATTGTCCATGAGGATGCGGACATCCTGATTCTGAACAAGCCGCCAAACCTCACCGTCCACCCCGCGCCGGGACATGCGCGGGGGACGCTGGTCAATGCGCTGATCCACCATTGCGGCGCGTCGCTCTCCGGCATCGGGGGCGTTGCGCGCCCCGGCATCGTGCACCGGCTGGACAAGGACACCAGCGGGCTGATGGCCGTGGCCAAGAACGATGCCGCCCATGCCGCACTCAGCCGTCAGCTGGCGGAGCGGAGCCTGAAGCGGCAATACTGGGCTATCGTCTGGGGCGTGCCGCAGCCGCCGAAGGGGACGATCACGGGCAATATTGGCCGATCGCCTAAGAACCGGCAGAAGATGACGCTGCTCAAAACCGGCGGGAAGGAGGCGGTAACGCATTATAGCGTCAAAGAAATATTCCAAGCCAAAGGCAAACTGCTCGCCGCGCTGGTGGAATGCCGCCTGGAGACGGGGCGTACGCACCAGATCCGCGTGCATTTAAGCCATCGCGGCCATCCTTTAATCGGCGATCCGCTGTATGGGCGCACGCCCATTGCGTTCCACCGCCAAGCGCTCCATGCCTACCGCCTCGGCCTGATCCATCCGCGAACGGGCGAGCGGATGCAGTTCGAGGCGCAGATGCCGGAAGATATGCAAGCGCTGCTGTCGGCGCTTAAGGAAATGTGCTAGAATGGGCAGATGAGCCTGGATTTCCTTGAGATAAGCGCAAAAGCGCTGCTGCCCGAACCTGAGGCGGTGTCTGCCTGCCTCGGCGCGCTGAAAGGCATGGAGGCATTGGAGCCGCGCATCCGCGCCCGCGCGGAGCGGTATGCGGCTGCCGCGCGGGCGCAGGCAGGCGAAGGGCTGGAGGCATTCCTGGCCGAGTATGGCCTGGACGACGCCGAAGGCTTAAGGCTCATGCGCCTGGCCGAAGCGCTGTTGCGCATCCCCGATGCGGACACCGCCGACGCGCTGATCGGCAGCCTGCTCAAAGGGGGGGATTGGCGCAGGCACGTGCGCGAGGCGGAGCGCTTCTCCATTGGGATGGCGAGCGCCGGGCTGGCGCTGGGCGGCATCCTCGCGGAGCAGGAAAAGGGCTTGGGCGCGCTGCTGCAAAGATTGGGCGAGCCGGTAATGCGCGCGGCCATTAAGGCTGCCATGCGGCGTTTGGGCGCGGAGTTCGTGCTGGGGCGCACGATGGAAGAAGCGTTGAAACGCGCTAAGGATTATCCCGGCTACCGCTTCTCCTCCGACATGCTAGGCGAGGGCGCGCGCACGGCGGCGCAGGCGGAGCAGTATTTCAACAGCTACCTGCACGCCATCGAGGCGCTGCGGAATACAGGCAGCGCGGACAGCATTTCGGTTAAGCTCTCGGCGCTCCACCCGCGCTATAGTCTTCTCCAGCGTGAACGCGTGATGGCGGAGCTGAAGCCGCGCGTGCTGACGCTCCTTCACGCCGCGCGCTGGGCGGGGGTGAGCGTATCCATTGACGCTGAGGAGGCGGCGCGTTTCGACATCAACCTGGAGCTGTTCGCAAGCCTTTACGCCGATCCGGCGCTTGAGGGGTGGGAAGGTTTGGGTTTCGTGCTCCAGGCTTATCAGAAACGCGCGCTTGCCACCGTCCATTGGCTTGCAAGTCTCGCGCGAAGCAGCGGCAGGCGCATGCCGCTGCGGCTGGTCAAGGGCGCGTACTGGGACAGTGAAATCAAGCACGCGCAGGAGGCGGGGCTGGTCAGCTATCCGGTATTCACGCGGAAAACTCACACCGACATAAGCTACCTCGCCTGCGTCGAGGCTATCTTTAGCGCGGGTTGTTTCTCAGCCCAATTCGCCACGCACAATGCGCGCACGGCGGCAAGCGTCATTGCGATGGCCGAGCGCCGCGGCGTGGCGAAAAGCGCGTTCGAGTTTCAGCGCCTCCACGGCATGGGCGAGACGCTGCATGCCCAGCTGCTGGAAGACGGCTATGC
>CAYMDD010000214.1:0-3518 GCA_964389045.1 uncultured Rickettsiales bacterium | reverse complement strand
GTGCATGATATGGGAGAGCTGGATGGCGAGTTGAGCGAAGGCATTGACCGCGCCAGCATGACCGAGATGCAAATCAAGCAGCTGGAAAAAGACGTGGACGCGAATGAAGCCGCCACGTTCGAGCGTCATTTAAGCCGCTGCCGCGATGCTGTGGATTTACCTGATGAAGCATGGAAACAACTGCAAAAAGAGTATAATAAGCATTTCCACAACGCGGCAAACGGCGGCATATTTACCGGTCGCTTCCACAAAGCGTTGGAACGTCTGCAATCGCAGCATGATTACGTGAGGTATGAAGGGATGAACGGGGCGACGCTTCTCTCCCAATCCGGCGAGGCCAACCGCATTTTCTCCATGAATTATATTTCCAGCGTGCTGTTCGATGCCACGCATGACGCCAAGGTGCATGGCTCCAAAGCACTCAAAAAACTGATTAGGTATGATAATGCGGCAGAAGCGGAGGTGTGCGGTTATCTTGTAGATGCGCTTGAGCAGGAATATCGCTTGGTAATAGAAGAATTAGGGCAGGCGTTCAATGGCCAGAGCGCTCCCTATCACCTGCGCGTTTCCGGGCAATCCGCCGCATCGAGGTAAACTATTTAACGTGTACTGCCGTGCCGGTGGCCACCACCATCAGCATGCCTTGCTGCACGGTTTCATAATCCAGATCGACGCCTATCACCGCGTTTGCCCCCATCTGGAGCGCTTCCTGCTGCATTTCCATCAGCGCGATGTGTTTGCCTTCGCGCAAGCCCTTCTCATACGTCCCCGACCTCCCGCCGACGATATCCGTGATGGAGGCGAAGAAATCACGCACCACATTAGTGCCCATGATCGCCTCGCCGGAAACCAGGCCGAGATATTCGATCTGCTTGCCTTCAACGGTGGAAGTTGTCGTAATCAGCATCGTCATGTTAAACCGCCTCCGCGCCGGAGATAATTTCGATCAGCTCCTTGGTGATCGCCGCTTGGCGCGAGCGGTTATAGGAAAGCGTCAGCTTTTTAATCATCTCGCCTGCGTTCCGCGTGGCATTGTCCATCGCCGTCATGCGGGCGCCCTGCTCCGATGCGGCGTTCTCCAGCAGCGCCTTGAAAATCTGCATGCCGAGGTTCTTCGGCAGCAGCGAATCGAGGATTTCCTCTTCGGACGGCTCGTATTCGTAGACCAGTGATGAGTGATGGGTGATGAGTGATGAAACTTCGTTGCTCATCACTCGCGGCTCATCACTCATCACTGGTAATGGCACCAGCTGCTGAAACGTCACCACTTGGCTGATGGCGCTCTTGAAGCGGTTGTAGACGATGGTCGCCACGTCGAACTCGCCCGCGTGGAACAGCTCCAGCACCTTGCGCGCGATCGTATCCGCATCCGTATAAGAAAGCTTCGGCTTGCCGAGGTCGCTTAAACGCCCTGCCAGATGCTTGCCGAATTCGCCTTGCAGCTGCTCGAAGCCCTTGCGGCCAACGGTAAGAATCTTAACTTGCTTGCCTTCCGCCAGCAGCTCACGGGCGCGTCTGCGCACCGTACGCACGATGGAGCTGTTAAACGCTCCGCATAAGCCTCTATCGGAGGTGGCGACAATCAGCAGGTGCACATCCTGCTTGCCGGTGCCGCGCAACAGCGGGGACGCCAAAGGATTGTCCGCTGCCGCCGTGGCTAGACCCTTTAAAATGGTTTCCAGCCCCTCCGCGTAAGGCCGCGCCGCCTCCGCCGCCTCCCGCGCGCGCCGGAGCTTCGCCGCCGCCACCATCTTCATGGCTTTGGTGATCTTCTGGGTCGATTTAACCGATTTGATGCGGTTTTTAAGGTCTTTCAGTGATGCCATACAGAGATTACGCGAATTGCTTCAGCGTTTCTTCGATCACAGTGCGGAGCTTCGCTTCCAGCGTGTCGGAAATGACGTTCTTTTCTGCTAGTTCAGTCACGATATCTTTATGCGTAGTGCGCAAGGCGGTCAAAAGCGCTTGTTCAAATTTGCCCACCTGCTTCACGTCGATCTTATCCAAATATCCCTTCACGCCCGCGAAGATCACTGCCACCTGCTCTGCGGTGGAAAGCGGCGAGTATTGCGGCTGTTTCAGCAGTTCCGTTAAACGAGCGCCGCGCGCCAGCAGTTTCTGCGTGGCGGCGTCGAGGTCGGAGCCGAACTGCGCAAAGGATTCCATCTCGCGGTACTGCGCCAGCTCGAGCTTGATGGTGCCCGCCACCTGCTTCATGGCTTTCACCTGTGCGCTCGATCCCACGCGCGAAACCGAAAGGCCGACGTTCACCGCCGGGCGCACGCCCTTGTAGAACAGCTCCGTCTCTAAGAAGATCTGCCCGTCGGTAATGGAGATGACGTTGGTGGGAATATAGGCCGATACGTCACCGGCCTGCGTTTCGATCACCGGCAGGGCGGTCAGGCTCCCCGCGCCTTCCTTGTCAGACATTTTGGCCGCGCGCTCCAGCAAGCGCGAATGGATATAGAACACGTCGCCCGGATACGCCTCGCGCCCCGGCGGGCGGCGTAAGAGCAGCGACATCTGGCGATAAGCCACGGCCTGCTTGGAAAGATCGTCATAGATAATCAGCGCATGCATGCCGTTATCACGGAAATATTCGCCCATGGCGCAGCCCGTGTACGGCGCCAGATATTGCAGCGGCGCGGGGTCGGACGCGGTGGCGGCGACTACGATGGAATATTGCAACGCGCCCTGCTCTTCGAGTTTCTTTACCACCTGCGCCACCGTCGAGCGCTTCTGGCCGATACAGACATAGATGCAGTAGAGCTTCTTGCTTTCATCTCCTTGAGCGTGCGCGGCTTTCTGGTTGAGGATGGTGTCAATGGCGATCGCCGTCTTGCCCGTTTGCCGGTCGCCAATGATGAGTTCGCGCTGGCCGCGCCCGATGGGGATCAGCGCGTCGATGGCCTTGATGCCGGTGGACATCGGCTCATGCACGGATTTGCGCGCGATGATGCCCGGCGCTTTCACCTCCACGCGGGCGCGGGTAACATCCGTTAGCGGCCCCTTGCCATCGATGGGGTTGCCGAGGCCATCCACCACCCTGCCCAGCAGGCCTTTGCCTACGGGTGCGTCCATGATGCGCCCCGTGCGCTTGACCGTTTCCCCTTCTCGCACGGCGCGGTCGCCGCCGAAATAGACGATGCCGACGTTATCGGCCTCCAGGTTCAGCGCCAGCCCCTGCATGCCGTCCGAAAACTCGACCGTTTCGCCCGCCTGCACGTTGCTTAAGCCGTAGACGGTGGCAATGCCGTCACCGACGGAGACGACCTGGCCGGTTTCCGACAGCTCGCCATGCGCCGTGAACGCGGCGATCTGGTTCTTAAGGATCGAGGAAATTTCCGACGGGCGGATGTCCATGAGTCTACGTAGCTCCTATTGATTTAGTTTTGTGTCTTTTGGTTTTAAGCGGCGGCATTTGCGCCTTGTTTTAAGGTTTGCGCCAGCCGGTCGAACTGCCCCGCCAGCGAATAATCGATGCGTGTGTCCCCCAAACGGATCACCAGCCCGCCGAT
>CAYMDD010000213.1:0-3553 GCA_964389045.1 uncultured Rickettsiales bacterium | reverse complement strand
TCCATACGGTGCAGGAATGCTCAAGCTGCGGCAATCTCGATGCGGTTAACCCATGCCATATCTGCGTCGACCCGAAGCGCGATGCATCCGTCATCAGCGTGGTGGAGGAGGTGGCCGATTTATGGGCGATCGAGCGCTGTAACCTTTATAAAGGCTTGTATCACGTGCTGGGCGGCACGCTTTCCGCGCTCGACGACCGCGGGCCTTCGCAGCTCAATATCGAATCGCTCATCTGCCGCGTGGCCTCCGGCGGAGTGAAGGAAATCATCCTCGCCACCAATGCCACCATCGAGGGGCAAACCACGGCGCATTACCTGACCACGCGGCTCGAGCCTTACAGCCTTTCCATCTCGCGCCTGGCGCAAGGTATCCCGATGGGCGGCGAGCTGGACTATCTCGATGACGGCACGCTGGGCGCCGCGCTCAAAGCCAGGCTGCCATTCTAAAAATGCGCCGCGCCTGCTTGCAGGGTGCGCATGCTTGCCCGGATATCGCGGCTGCTGCTTGCCGGCTGGTCGGTCACGGGGAAGCGGAGCGCCTGCGTATAGTCGAATTTGCCGAGTACGCGGAAGTGACGGTTGGAGACGAACCACACCTCATCTCGGTCGTTGGAGAGGATAAAAAACGCTTCAGCGCTTTCCGAAAAACTCTCAATGCCAAGCACACGGTAGGCGGTGGATTCGGAAAATCCGCTTTTCAGCGGTCTGGGCATCGGCCCTTCGGGGAGTTCATTGACGGTAACGTAAATTCCGTTCTCAAGGCAAATGGGCATAGGGTACTAACCGGTAAGTTGAGCCTAAAAATCTAGCGTCAGGGCGATAAATTCTCCATAGGGTTAACACTTCCGTTTGCATGAAGGAAGCGCGTCACGGCATGGGTGACGGCGGTGCCGTCGAAATCGTTATGATTTATCTCAGGATAGGAGATAAAGTGTTTCGGCGCGGTTGCCGCCTCGTAAAGCGCTCTGCCGTGCGCAATGGGAATAATGCTATCCCGCTCCCCGTGCAAAAACAGCATCGGCGCGCGGACGTTACGGATATAGCGGAGAGAGTCGAACGTATCCTGCATCAGCAGCCGCACCGGCAGCCAAGGATAAAGCTCCTGCGCTCTCCCGTGAGCGGAAGTGAAAGCCGATTGCAGGATGACCGCATTCACCGGTTGCTCCGCCGCCATGCGCACCGCCACGCTCGTGCCGAGCGACTCGCCGAACAGCGCGATATCCTTGTCCTGCAACCCAAGCGTCTCGCGGGCATAGCGGAGCGTCGTCCTCGCATCTTCCAGGATATTGGCTTCCGTCGGTGTGCCTTGGCTGTTGCCGTAGCCGCGGTAGTCCAGCCCCAATAGGCCGAATCCCGCATCGGCGAACAATCGAAAATACGTTGACCGGTGGCCTAAATGCCCCCCGTTGCCATGAAAATAAACGATAGTCGGAAAACCCTCCGCCGGCGCATGATGCCATAAGGAAAGCTTAACCCGGTCCTGCGCGTCTAAAACGATTTCCTTGAAATCTTCCAGGCCGTACGCGGCAGGCGCAAGGATAGCGCGGTCGGGGAAATACATGAACTTTCGCTGGTTCGCCCACATGAAGCCTGCGGCGGCAGCATAAAGGGCAAGCGCAACGATCAGAAAGCCGAGCATGATGCGGGGAAACCGGTGCATGGGTTTTTTAAGAGGATATTTAGATTTGCCTATTAAATATACGGAAGCTATACCTTGGAAACAACGCTAAAAACTTTTAAGCAGCAGGCCTCTCGCATGTTCGTATTCTTCGCGGCGCTCACCTGCCTGATGGTGATGGTCATTTATCTCGACGGCACGCGCTACATCATCCCCAACTGGTTGAACGGTTCCATCGCGCTGCTGTATGTGGCAATGGTCGTGCTCTATCCGCAAGATATCGATTGGCTGAGAGCGTTGATCGGCGCGGCCATCGTGCTGGTGCTCGGCTATATCATCTTCCTGCTGCGCTGGATGGGGGGAGGGGATATCAAGCTGTTCACGGTCAACGCCTTATGGGTCGGGCATGCGCTGCTGCCAGAATACGTGATCCTGGTCGGCCTGATCGGAGGCGCAATGTCACTGGCTGTGCTGGTGGCGCGCCGCTGGGCGCCTGCGGTCTACGCCCGCAAGGAAGGCAGGATTCCCCCGCGCATCCTGCAGGTAGACGAGCCGCTTCCCTACGGCCTCGCCATTTCCAGCGCGTTCCTTTACTTCCTCTGGACGGCGCAGATTCCCGGGATTACGCTTAAATAGCCGTCAGGCCTCAAGCCCCGTCCGGGTCGGGCGGAGGAAGGCCTGTTTCCTCGCGTTCCACGATCTTCACGCCGATTTTGAGCGACAGCAAATGGTTAAACTCCGCCCCGAAAATCAGGATGAGGTTGCTTAAATAGAAGAAGACCAGGCTGGAGATGATCCCGCCCAAGCTCCCGTAGATCAGCGACACCTGGTTGAAATGGGTCAGGTAATAGGTGAATATCTTGGCGGTGAGCATCCACAGCCCCACCACCATTGCCGCTCCCGGCGCAACGGATACGAAGCGCTGCTTGATGTTGGGAAGCGTATAGTAAAGCAGGCACACCACCCCGAACAACAGAGCCGGCGTAAGCACGAACAGCAGCGTTTGCGCGAATATCCTGCTTTGAGCGAAAAGCGGCATGCCGACCGCCTCTTCGAGCTTACTGAGCGCCACCGGCAGCGCAATCAGGAAAAGCAACGCCACCGTCAGGATGAAAGCGATGGCGAGCAGTTGCAGCATGCTCAACGTTCTGCGGAAAAGATAGGCGGGCGGCGTGCTGACGTGATAGGCGCGGTTGAGCGTGGTGCGCAACCCTTCCACTGCGGAGGACGCCGTCCAGATCGCCCCGACGATAGCGAGCGTCAGCAGCCCTTGCGGCGGCCCGCTGGTGATCTCGTCGATGCGTGGGGCGATGGCCTGCGTCACCTCTTTCGGCAGCTTGCGGAAAAGCTCCGCCACGTATTGCGCCGCTAGCGTATCCTGGCCTACCGCCCCGATCAGCGCCACCACGAACACCAGAAACGGAAACAACGCCAGAAGCCCGAGAAACGCCAGATACCCCGCATGCTCGATGCCGTCGTGGTTAATGGTGTTGACCGCGCCTCTAGTGATGCAATGGAGGAAATCTTTAAGCTGCATTGTATATTAATCTCCGCTTTCCGCAGCTTGTCGTAGTGCTAAAAACGCCTCCTTCAATGACTGGCTTACCGCGGAATCCGGTTCATTCAGCACTAATGTTTGGTATGCGTCTAAATATTCGCCGCGAAGGCGGTGAAACAAATGAAGAAAATGGCGTATAAACCCGATGCAGTCCACTACGGCAATTTCTATTCCGCCCGTCTCCTCGTAGAACTTGGCGGCATATTCGCTCACCTCCACATCGATTTTATCCGTTGTCACCATAAGATAATTATGAATTCGGTTTGAAGCCTTGGCAATTTTCATGACAGCCACATCAATATCGGCGACGGTTACGCGCTTGGATTTCATCTCATAGACAGTCACCGTTTTGCTATCGTCGGATAAGCAGATTTCCAC
>CAYMDD010000212.1:2083-3569 GCA_964389045.1 uncultured Rickettsiales bacterium | reverse complement strand
GGGAATCCTTGCGGCGCACGAAAGTGCTGCTGAAAGCCCCGATCACCACGCCTCAAGGCGGCGGCTACAAATCCTTGAACGTCACCATGCGGAAAACCTTGGGCCTCTACGCCAACATCCGCCCCGTGGTGAGCTATGCGCCGTTCGTAGCCACCAAGCACGGCAAGATGGACTTGGTGATCGTCCGCGAGAACGAGGAGGATCTGTACGCAGGCATCGAACACCGCCAGAGCGCGGATATCTACCAGTGCCTGAAGCTCATCACCCGCTCCGGCTCCGAGCGCATCATCCGCTACGCTTATGAATACGCGGTCAAGAACAACCGCAAAAAGATTACCTGCATGACCAAGGACAACATCATGAAAATGGCCGACGGCCTGTTTCATAAGGTGTTTGACGAGATCGGCAAGGAATACCCTGCCATCGAGAAGGAGCATTACATCATCGATATCGGCGCGGCGCGCATCGCCGCTAGGCCTGAAATCTTCGACGTGATCGTCACCGAAAACCTCTACGGCGACATCATCTCCGACATCGCGGCGGAAGTGTCGGGCAGCGTCGGCCTGGCCGGGTCGGCCAATATCGGCGCGGATTTCGCCATGTTCGAAGCCATCCACGGCTCCGCCCCCGACATCGCGGGCAAGAACTTGGCCAACCCCTCCGGCATCCTGCAATCGGCGGTAATGATGCTGGTGCATATCGGCCAGCCGCAAGTGGCGGAAACCGTCTACAACGCTTGGGCCAAGACCATCGAGGACGGCATCCACACCGGCGACATCTACAACGAGAAAAGCAAGGAAAAAGCGGGAACCAAGGAATTTGCCGCCGCCGTTGTAAAAAACCTCGGCAAAAAGCCCGCGGTCTTGAAAAGCGTCCGTTTCGACAAAGGCGCCAAGGCCACGGTGAAAACGGAGGTAAAAACATTGCCGCTCCCCGCTAAACAGCTGACGGGCGTGGATGTCTTCATCGAATGGCGCAAAGACCCCAAAGAACTGGGCGACGCGCTGGCCGCTGTCCCTGCGGAAGGTATGAAGCTCGTCATGCTTTCCTGCAAAGGCTTGAAAGTGTGGCCGGAGGCCGGCTCCGACAGCATGAACACCACCGACCAGCTGCGCTGCCGCTTCCGCGCGCCGGATAACGGCAAGGCCACGCACGCCGCCATCGCCAGGCTGCTGGACGCGGTGCAGGCTGAAGGCTTCGACTTCACCAAGACGGAAAACCTCTACCTCTTCGACGGCGAACCGGGCTTCTCGCTCGGCCAAGGGGAATAGCGGCGTAGATTTGTTTTTCCGTACACGGCATGCGATAATGGTTATTTTAAAGAAATAATGAGGCTCCTTAAGCGCCTATCGCAATATCAAAGATTTGCTTTAAAAGCTTTCCGCAATTCGCAGCAGCCGGGCAAACCATTCCGGTTGCACAACAGCAATGTAAACCTGCACCATCACCGTCAGCCAGAACTTCATCTGGAACGAGGTCTTTTTAT
>CAYMDD010000212.1:0-2073 GCA_964389045.1 uncultured Rickettsiales bacterium | reverse complement strand
ATTTCCGCTGCGCGAAGAAGCCTGCGGGCGTGCCGCCGAGCAGGCCTGCCATCAAGAGCGTCGATTCCGGCACGCGCCATTCGCCCCATTTGGCGTGGCTCTTGTCCTTGGCGTAAAGCCAGAAGGTCAGCGCGTTGACGGCAAGGAGGTAGAGCGCCATCCATGCGTAAGGATTCATTAATTCCATATGATGTTCTTATTCTGATTGCGGTTTTCCAGCTTGACGGTGCGCCGTTTATAACGCTTTATCGACGGGGAAGGAACACCAATCGGAGCCGGATATGGAAACGGGCGACAATCATCTGCTGGAGACCATCAAGGGCGTGCTGTTCGTGCGCATCCATCCGGCGGGGTGGCCGTTCATCACCGCCTTCGCGCTCGGCTCGCTCCTGCTTATGCTCTTGTGGGCGCCCTTGGGGTGGATCGGGCTGGTGCTCACCCTCTGGTGCATCTATTTCTTCCGCGATCCCGAGCGCGTCACCCCTGCCCGCCCCGGCCTTATTATCAGCCCCGGCGACGGCATGGTGCAGAAAATCTGCACCGTCGTGCCGCCGCCCGCCCTCGATCTGGGCGAGGAACCGCACACGCGCATCAGCATTTTCTTAAACGTCTTCGACGTGCATGTGAACCGCATCCCCGTTGCAGGCATCATCCGCAAGCTGCACTATCATCCGGGGCTGTTCTTAAACGCTAATCTCGATAAGGCGAGCGAGGACAATGAGCGCCAGCTGATTTCCATCGCCACCGATGACGGCGTCAAAATCGGCGTGGTGCAGATTGCAGGGCTGGTTGCGCGCCGTATTCTCTGCGATTTGAAAGAAGGTCAGATCGTAAGCGCGGGTGAGCGCTTCGGCATCATCCGCTTCGGCAGCCGCGTGGATGTCTACCTTCCCGCCAGCGCGTCACTCTTGGTCATGGCAGGCCAGCGCTCGATCGGCGGTGAGACGGTGCTGGCCGAGCTTGCCCCGCCCGCCGACATAATCAGCGGCGTTTAAACCCCATGCCCCGCGCATCCAGAGACCCGAACTCGCTGCTGAAGAATCCTCAGCCTTTCCGCAAGCTGATCCCGAACCTGATTACGCTGGCCGGTCTTTCCTGCGGCCTGTCCGCCATCCGCTTCGCCATCATCGGCAGGTATGAGCTGGCCGTGGGCTTCATCATTGCCGCGGCGCTCATCGACGGGCTGGACGGGCGCGCCGCGCGCATGCTCCGCGCCACCTCGCTGTTCGGCGCGCAGCTCGATTCGCTCTCGGATTTCGTCTGTTTCGGCGTCGCGCCGGCGATGGTCATCTACATTTGGGCGCTGCACGACATCCGCGGCATCGGCTGGGCGGTGACGCTTTTGTTCGCCATCTGCTGCGCGCTGCGTCTGGCGCGCTTCAATACGGCGTTGGCCGAAGGCAACCAGCGCCCGTGGCAGAAGCAATTCTTCACCGGCGTCCCTTCGCCTGCGGGCGGCATTCTCTGCCTGCTGCCGCTGATCCTCCACTTCCAGACCGCCGAGTATTTCACGATACCTCCGTTCCTCATTGCCTTACACGTCTTTCTGATGGGGTTGCTCATGGTTTCGCGCCTGCCCACCTTCGCCGCCAAGCACACGCGCATCCCGCCGCAATGGATCCTGCCCATTACCATCGCCTGCGCGCTGGTGGTGGTGATGCTTATCATCGAGCCGTGGCTGTCCATTTCGCTGCTGGGAATGGTGTACCTCGCCACCATCCCTTTCTCGGTGCATTATTACAACACGCTGAAAAACCGCGACACGGAAACGCTCACAGCGCCGGAATCAGTATAACCCCCCACACGCACGCCGCGTTCACCAGGCTCATGAACACGATGGCGCTGCCGATATCCTTGGCCTGGCCTGAAAGCGGGTGCAGCTCCGGCGAGATGCGCTCCACCACCGTCTCGATCGCCGTATTGGCCAGCTCGCTCATCAGCACCAGGATGATGCTGGATGCCATCAGCGCTTTTTCCACCGCATCTTCGCCCAAGTAAAGCGCCAGCGGAAACAGGATAACGGCAAGCACGGATTCCAGGCGGAATGCCGGCTCGCTCCGAATCACGGTACAT
>CAYMDD010000211.1:0-3584 GCA_964389045.1 uncultured Rickettsiales bacterium | reverse complement strand
AGACGCCGGTCAGCATGTCATAACATTTTGGATTCATTAGCTTAATCCTTTCTTCTCGGCATGCATTTTCAACCTTGCCGCCTGTCATAAAAGATTAACACAAAAACCGTGGTTTATCAGGCCATTCGAGCGCTATACTGCTAAGGTAGCTACGAAAAGGTTTTTTGATTTTACCATGAGTTCGGCCATACGAACCCCCAACCTCCGCAACGGCTTCATCCCAGGCGCGTCCAACCGCATAGGCCGCGCCGGAGAGCTGATGGATGATTTGGCGCGCGCCGCACATGGGAGCGACGGTACAGTTCGTGAGTTCGACTTGCGGAAGATGGCCGATAAACTCGGTGATTTTGCAGGCACGGCGCAGGATGCGCAAAATGAATTGGCCACGCTGACGCGCGAAGGAAAAGCAGCCGAAGCAAATATCCCGGAGAATAGCCCGCTGGCAGATAGCGAAATCGATAATGTCGTTGCAGGAGTCAACGCATGGACAGGCCACGGCATTATGGCCGGGTTCATTGCACCGGCAGCCATCGGTGCGGTAGCGAAAGTGGCGAATCTGGTTCGGTTCAAATCCGCCGCCAACGCGCTTGGCGGCGTGCAGGATTACATGCATAAGCCGTTCGGGGAAACGGGCTTGGGCAAGGTGGTCGTCGGTGGCGCAAACGCCGTGCTCACACCACTTAGCCACGTCGCGGAAAGCATGCAGGGTGCAGGCTTGTTCGCAGGCAAAAAAGCGCGCACTGAACTGAAAGCCGCTAACCAACAGGCGCTAGTTACGGGCGCGCTGGGGCGGATTGAGGCGCATGCAGCTTCCGCGCCGGGGCAGTTGGGCAACGCGCTCGGCCAGTTGCATGCCAGCCTGCATGCAGGCGGTGTGGCCACCGATGGGGCAATGACGAAAGAAACATTGGAATTACTCCCGAAAGTTGAGCAACTAGCTCTCAAGGAAGGCCACAAAGCTGTTGCCCAAGAATTAAAACAGCTGCCGAAGCTTGCCAACAAATTGAATGTCGCCCATACGAAGGCGCAAGCTTGGGCCAATATGCCCGAAGCGATGCGCAAGGGCGCTGCCGAATGGGGTAAGAAAAACGACTTCCACGGCGGCCTGGATAAGACCCTGTGGGGTATCAGCAGTGCTACCAGCACCTATATGACGGTGCACGATTTAAGCAGCGATTTGAAAGCGCTGAAATACATGGTGGCGGACATGACCGGCCAGAAGGCCGACGATATCGGCTTCGGCCAGCTGATGCTGGGCAAGCTGCCGGAGCCGGCTGCTGCCGTGCGCGCACACCTCATCAAAACCGGCGGCCCGCGGGCGCTTGCGGAGGCGGCAAACCTTGCGTTTAACGTAAACCACATCTTAGGCCGCGGCGCGGCGTGGATGATGCTGCCGATGATCGGCTTGAGCGTCGGCATCGGGTTCCTGGGCGGGAACGAGGTGCTGGATATTTATAAAGTCATGAAAAAGAATGAAGCCGCGCGCCAGCCGAATACGCCGGAGATGTACGCGCAGCTGGTGGGCGAAACCTCGAAGGAACTCAAAGAGCGCGGCGGCGCGGAGAGCAAATTCGCCAGCGCGGTCGGCGCGCTTTATGCGGAGAAACAGTACACCGTGGCGCAGGTGCTACAGGCGGTCAACAGCGGACAGCTGCTGAAAGATATCGAGCAGATCAAAAAATCCGCCGAAGCCGCGCCAACAAAGCACGAAGAAAAAGCGGAAGCGCCTGCGGAAGCCGCACCGTCCGTTTCGTATGCGGATACGGTAGGAAGAACGGCAAGGCCGAGAGAGGAATTGCTGGCGCGGCGCTCAAGGGTGGATAGCTTCACCAGCCAGATCAACCACGGACGTCAGAAGCAGCAGTTAGCGGAAACGCCTGCGATGGCAGGTCCGTAGAATGTCCGACAACACGCACATGCCCCATGCAGCTGATCCGGGATTAAGCGATATCTCGGAACAGGAAAATTGCAATGTTTTAGGCTTAAGCGACAGCCAAACCCTCTCATGGGCGGCCACGGCTGCGGATATGACGGGCTTCCGCGCCATTGCCGCTATCGGCACCTTCACCGCAGGCAGCAAGGAAAACCAGGAAGTCATCGAGAATCTGCTCACCGATAGCTCCGTGCGCGATTACATTTATCAAAGACGCCCCGAAACCAGAGGCGCTGCGCTGGATAGCGACGATTTTTATGCATTGGCAAGCTCGAACATCGAGCTTCGGGAGCAATTCGCCAAGCAGGACAGCGCCGTCAGCGATAAAACCGGCGATTACGTGGCGGGCGCCGCGGGCGGCGTGGGCGGCGCATGGATCGGTAATATGGTGATGGCGCCGGTAAGCGCTCTTTTAGGCCCGTTGGGTATTCTTGCCCGGCTGGCGGGCACGCTCGGAGGAGGTTTGCTTGGAAGCAATGTCGGCAGCGATGTGTATAAAAAGAATATCGCTTCGGAGGATAACACGAACACCATCAGCCTGCTGCACGGAACGCTGCAATATGCAGCGATGCATAAGAGGATGCAATGCGCGCAACCGGCAGCAGCCGGGCAAGACGACGGGCTTGACGAGACGTTGATGCGCACGCTGCTTGCGCTGAAGCAATCCAATGCCGTACAGAAAAACATAGAAGAGGATTTGCGTACGCTACCGGGATGCGAAAGCGCCACGCTGGAAGCGGGCTTGCGCGCTTACATGCAAAAGAAGCTTTATGAAAGAAGCGGGGGGAAAGACTTTGAACCCGACCCGGAGCAAATCCAGCTTGCCAATTCACTCGTTACCTTGATGAATTCGCCTGAGTATGCGGTGGATGACCAAATCGCCGTTGGTTTAAATAGCAAATCTTCCAATACGGCGCGCCAGTATTTAGACGCAGTGCGCTCCCGCCAGATCAGCCTTACCGAATTGCTGCTCGATCCGCTGGCGGAAACCGAGCGACGCCTTGCTTACATGCAACAGCTGGTTCAACAGCAGCAGCAACAGCGGCAGGAGCTTAAACAAGCCGGGGTGGCGCTACAGCAGCATGGCGTGGGCGCTCAAGCTATCCACGGCGGCGTAGCCATGCATTCGATTCCTCCGCAGAAGATTCCAGGCATATCCCCCGATATTCAGCTCAGTTAAGCGATGCGCGGCTGCTTGAACCCGCATGCATATAAGCAGCGCCGTACTGCTCGCACAGTTTGGCGATCAGCGCGTTGACTTCGCCGGAATGCGTGACGTTAATCAGATGACCGCCGTTTTCTATCACCGCATCCGGCTTGACGCACTTGATGGGGACAATTTTGTCTTTGCGGCCATGAATATGAAATACCGGCGCGTTTAAGCGCCCGGAGAGCGCCCATTCCGTGGCGGCGCCGCTTTGCCAGCGCACCAGGCGCGGCGGCATTTGCTCCAGCATTTGCGCATAGGTTTCCTTGTGGCGGCTGGTTTTCGGCGCGAATTTGCGCACGCCCTTGGCGGTGAGCTTAAACAAAACATGCACCAGCTTATCCGGCAAAGCGCGGGTGAGCCTGCCGTTCACACGGTGAATCCACGGCAGCGCCTTCGAAGTATCGGCGCTTGCGATGACAAGAACCGCCGCAGGTGCTACAT
>CAYMDD010000210.1:0-3625 GCA_964389045.1 uncultured Rickettsiales bacterium | reverse complement strand
CAGCACCCCGTGCGCCGCCGGATGCTGCGGACCGAAATTGAGAGTGAGGTTTTTCAAGGAAACGGCAGGTTGTGTCATGGAAAATTCTGTGAAGGAGCACCTTTAGATGTACCATGCGTATTGATGCGAGCAAGGGAATTAGTTTTCTTATCCACCATCTCGTATAATCTTTCTAGGCCTCGCGCCGCTACGGTGATATATGTAATAGCTTCGTGCCGAAGCGCTGAAATTGACCTTGTGCTCATAGGCGATTGCCCGTCCATATGTTCCACGGATGCCTGCGTTAGGTCATGATAGATATCGGTTAATGCTTCGCCCGTAGTTTCCTTCAAAGCTTCAATATCTTCACGATGCTCTTCAGTAAGATAGGGCCTTGCTGCTACGTCATTACTTATGCAACTTAAGGTTTGGACATCTGTTTTAAGGCCAGTCAGTTTGATGCGCGGATCTGCGACATTCCCGTCTTCCGTTAACGCAGCCAAGGCTTTATAGGCACGGCTGTATGCCATCCGTAACCGGCTTTTAGCCTCATCAATCACCATGATATCATCGGGATTCAGAGGGATATCCATTAGAATTTCAAGCTGCGGTTTCCAAAGGTTACTATCTTACAGGAACCTATGCATAATGTAAACGTCCACTAATCCTTCCCTAGGATGCTGGTATCCCTTAGGCAATGTACCTACGATCATGAAACCAAGCGATTGCCAAAGCTTCACTGCAATCGTGTTGGTGCTAATGACGAAATTAAACTGCATCGCCTGGTAGCCTAAGCCTTTCGCTTCTTCCACTCCATACATGCCCAGCGCGCGCCCGATCCCGATGCCGCGGTGTTTCGGGTTCACGATATAAGAAGCGTTGGCCACATGGTCGCCCCTGCCGGTGCGGTTGGGACGGATGGCGCACATCCCCGCCACCTTGCCTTCGACATCCGCCACATAGCAATGCGTGCCAGGCGCGGAAATCCAGTATGCCAGCGACCGCTCGGGGGTCATCTCCTTCGGACTGTAGGAATATGTGGCGCCTTCCCGGAGCACGTCCTGGAAAATATCGTAGATTTCTTCGAAGTCCTCCAGGCGGGCGAGGCGGATAGCAAAGGGTTGTCTGGGTTCAAGAGGCATGCCGCCCCCTTCTTGTCATCCCCGCGCAGGCGGGGATCGAGGGTATCCGCACCGGCAGAACATGCAGCTCTGGATCCCCGCCTGCGCGGGGATGACCGTATGAAGATATATTCATCAAAGCTCGCTGCGCGCCTTCTCATCCCCCGGCAGGTTCTCATAGTATCCTCCCTCCCACGGGCTGGAGAAATCGAAGCTGCGGTAGGCCTGGTTGAGCTTCACCGGCTCGTAGACCACGCGCTTTTTCTCCACGTCGTAGCGCATCTCTACATAGCCCGTAAGGGGGAAATCCTTGCGCTGCGGATGGCCGTCGAAGCCATAATCGGTGAGGATGCGCCGGAGATCGGGGTTGCCCGCGAACAATATCCCGTACATATCCCACGCTTCGCGCTCGAACCAACCTGCGCAAGGAAACAGCTCCACCGCCGACGGCACCGGCATCTCCGCATTGGTGGCCAGCTTCACGCGGATGCGGCGGTTATGCTTAACGCTTAGGAGGTTATACACCACTTCAAACCTTGGGCTGCGCGCCGGATAATCCACACCCGCAATGTCCATCAGTTGCGTGAAGCGGCAGCTCTCGTCATCGCGCAGATACTCCAGTAAGGGCAGGAGTTGCACGGGGGAAGTATAGACAACCAATTCGCCGCGGATCGTGGCATGGCCGCTTACGGCCTGCGGCGCCGCACTGCGTATTTGCAATGCCAAGCCTTCGAGGTCGCGGGTGTGTTCTTCTGTATCGGTCATGGTGATCGGCCTAGCGCTTGATGGTTCCCGTCCGCCGGATTTTCTTCTGCAGCTGCAAGATGCCGTACATCAGCGCCTCCGCCGTGGGCGGGCAGCCGGGCACGTAGACATCCACCGGCACGATGCGGTCGCAGCCGCGCACGACGGAATAGGAGTAATGGTAATACCCCCCGCCGTTGGCGCAGGAACCCATGGAGATGACCCAGCGCGGCTCGGCCATCTGGTCATAGACTTTCCGCAGCGCGGGCGCCATCTTGTTGCACAAGGTTCCCGCCACGATCATCACGTCCGACTGGCGGGGGCTGGGGCGGAACACTACGCCGAAGCGGTCCATGTCGTAGCGGCTGGCCGCCGCCTGCATCATCTCCACCGCGCAGCAGGCCAGGCCGAATGTCATCGGCCATAAGCTTCCGGAGCGCGCCCAGTTGACCAGGGAATCGAGGCTCGCCACTACGAAGCCCTTATCGTTCAGCTGATCGAACTCCTGAGTGAGCTGGGGATCTTGCGTGAAAGCGGCGGGGGTGGCGTATGTCATCGCGTGATACTTTAATTCATGAGTGTGCGGGATGCGTTTCTGTCAATCTCCGAGTTTATCACACGAATAAGGATGGCTTCAACGTTAGCCTGCATGTCCTCTCCGGAAAGTTCATAGCCAAGCGCCTTTGCCTCATCGCGCACCCTATCCGCAACCGCCTGGGCGATTTGCCTTTTGCCGTCGGCGCTCACCGCTGTCATCGCCATCCGTTCGCGCTGTTTCATGCCTATTGTTTTTTTCGGAAACAATATTCCTTCCGCTTGCCGCTCCAGCAACGATTCCCCTGCCATGACAATGGCGCGATTGGTCAGATGCTCGGTAAGGCGCGCTTCCGCTTGTTCCAGCTTGCCAGGATCGCATGCATGCAATGCTTGCAGCTGCTGCTTGACTTCACAGCGAAATTTCTTGAGCACGCGGTTAATCTCATCCGGCTTCAACGCCGCCGCTGCAGACGCAAGCCTGGCGTGAGGGGAAAACTCCTCCGGCTTACGCGCCATAATGCGTCATTCCCATTCCAGCGCGCCCTTCTTCCACTCGTAGATGAAACCGATGGTAAGGACACCCAGAAACACCATCATCGACCAGAAACCGAACAGCCCGATTTCTTTCAAGGAAATCGCCCAGGGAAACAGGAACGCGACTTCCAGGTCGAAGATAATAAAAAGGATCGCAACCAGGTAAAACCGCACGTCGAACGTGCCGCGCGCGTCGCCGAAGGCGTCGAAGCCGCATTCGTAGGATGAGAGCTTTTCGCTATCCGGCTTCTGCCTGCCTACGAACATCGGCGCAAGCGCCATCAGCAACGCAAGCCCGGCGGCGATGATGAGGAAAACAAGGATGGGGAAATACGACGCGGCGACGGACATAAGAAAATCAGGAGCTTTTAAAAACCGGTCAGCACCTTAATACGCAGCGGAGTTCCTGGCAAGCGGCAACAGAAGAATGGATAATTTACAAGGATTTCTGCTCCATCGGGCGCGTAAAGACGTCGCCATAATTATTAGCTTAGGAAGCTCGTTATGAAACGCCTCCATCTTCCTTGTATACCTTCTTATTAGTCGGTACGGCTCTCGCCGCCTCACCCGCTTTCGCCGCGGACAGGGAAAGTAAACCTGCCGCGGGTTCTACGCCGCACGCCGATAACGACATGAAAGTCGTGCGCGATGCGAAGGACGCGCAGAAAGCCGCCATCGACGACTTGAAATCCGCGCTTGCCGAATAAGCT
>CAYMDD010000209.1:0-3655 GCA_964389045.1 uncultured Rickettsiales bacterium | reverse complement strand
TTTTTTCCAAGGCTTCAGCCACTTGCTCATCTGCATAATGTCGTGAATGCGCCGGCCAAGGAAATCCTTGGTTGCGGTATATCCTTCGCTCTCGTCATCCAGCCAGACCAGCAGCGTGGAAGAATAAACGCCTGCCAGTAGCAGGCGCTTGGTGTACCAGTTGTAGTCGTGCGAAGCATCGCCTGCCAGCCGCCAGATGGTGTCTACCGTGCGGTGCAGCGCCAGCCGGCCGCGATGGGCATTCCAGGGGCGGGCGTAGACATTCAACCCTTTGCGCGCCGCCTCGCGGTGGAGGGAATGCTGCTGCAAGCGCCCCATCACCAGCGCTTCGATGCGCTCGCGTATTTTCAAATGCTCCAGGCTCATTTGAGTGGCGGCGTTCTCCAGCGCGCGGTCGCCTTGCTCGGCCCAGCTGTCCAACGCATCCACTACGCCGCCGGGGAAAAGCCTTTTCACTTCCACCGCATCCAGCCCCGCCTTTAGGGCGGCTGCTTGCAAACCGCGCAACGTCCACCCTTCGAACGGCACTGACGGCAACGCCGCCTCGAGGATGGCGCGGCGCGCTTCATGCGGTTCGGCGGCAAGTGGCATTAGGAGGATTCAAAATTAGATGGCGAATTCGCGGTGAGGCTCTGAAGCCTTCGATTCGTTGGCGCTTTCGGGATGGGCGGGGATATCCAGCAGGTCTTCGATGCGTTCCAGCATCTCATAGCCGCTCTCGCGGATATGGCGGAGGTATTCTGCGTATTGCGCATTGCCGATGGGGCCGAAGATGCCGCTTTCCATCAGCTGCGTAAAACCGATGATGGCATTGAGCGGCGTGCGCAGATCGTGGCTGATTTCGCTCATGCAGAGTTTCCTGGCATGCAGCGCGATATCGGAGCGTATCTGGCTCCGCTGCATTTCCGACACTCCCGTCATCTCGGATGCGATTTCGTTCAGCATACGCTCCAGCCTTGGAAATGAGTCCTTCAACGATTGCGTGCTTTGCACAGGGCATGAAACGGGCGAGGGGGCAATGTAATCAAGCGCATGATCGATCATCTTGACGGAAAGTTCGGTATAGAACCGCCACCACATGCGCGCATCGCCTCCTTAAGCGTTTCATTGCTTGTCTGAAACATTATTGAATGCAGATGATATTTACGAAAAATTTATCGTTCGTGCAGCAATAATATCGCTGCCGTTCGGATCAATCCGGCAATAAAACATCCGCTGTTGCATTATTGCCATAGAAAGAACCGTTACCGGGTATGCTTTTTCAAGCACCCAACAGCGCATCGAGCTTTCCCGCCTTATCGAGCGCGGCCATGTCGTCAAACCCGCCGACATGCGTGGAGCCGATGAAAATTTGCGGCACGGTCATGCGCCCGCCGGATTTCTGCACCATCTCTTTTTGCTTTGCCTCATCCGTGGTGATGTCGATTTCATGGATGCGATCGGCGCCCACGCCTTTTTGCTTGAGCAGTACTTTTGCGCGCGTGCAGTAGGGGCAATAATCCTTGGTGTAGAGTACGACGGATGCCATAGGGGGTGCTTTCGTGAAGGATGAGATGCTTATTATAAAGCACTGCCTGAATTCCGCAATACGGCTCTAAGCGGGAGATTCCATTGCCGTGCCACGTCGGCATCGCTTTCGGCGGCTGCCATCCGTGATCGCTGCCCAGCGAAATCATCCGGCGCGCAGCGGCGCAATGCGCGCACGGCCATCGCGCGCACCAGGGCGGACGAATCCGTAAGCAGGGGGATGATGACGGATCGGTAGCGTGCGGCTTGCGTGTTGCCGATGGCGACCAGCACATTGCGGATAAAGCGGTTGCGCCCAATGCGCTTGACGGGGGAGCCGGAGAAGAAAGCGCGGAAGGCGGCGTCATCCAGCGCGGCGAGCATGGCGAGCGGCGGCGCTTTAAGCTGCTCGCGCGCATGGTAAGCGGCTTCTTGAGCGGATTGGGCGAATTTGTTCCATGGACAGACGCTTAAACAATCGTCACACCCGTAAATGCGGTTGCCGATGGCATCCAGGAACTCCTCCGGGATGTGCCCTTTATGCTCGATGGTGAGGTAGGAGATGCAGCGCCGCGCATCGATCCGCCGGGCGGCGGTAAAGGCTTGCGTCGGGCATATATCCAGGCAGCGCGTGCAGCTGCCGCAATGGTCTTCTTTCGCGTTATCCTGCGCGTGGGCGGAAGGAGATCCTGCGCTCTCGCTGCGCTCGCCGCAGGATGAAAGTGGAAGCGTGGTCAGGATTACGCCTAAGAACAGCCAGCTGCCGAATTCGCGGCTGACCAGGCAGGTGTGCTTGCCCTGCCAGCCCAATCCTGCCTGCGCGGCCAGCGGTTTTTCCATCAGCGGCGCCGTATCGACGAAAACCTTCACCTCGCAGCCATGGGTTTCGGCGATATGCCGCGCAAGCGCTTTCAACTTCTTCTTGATGACATCGTGATAATCCTTGTTGCGCGCGTAGACGGAGATGTTGCCGAGGTGAGGATCGGCGAGGTTTTCCATCGGATTGTGATCGGGCGCGTAGTTATGCCCGACGACGATGGCCGATTTCGCTTCCGGCCATAGCGCCGCCGGGCTGGCGCGCAGTTGCGCGCGCTCCTCCATCCAGCCCATGTCGCCGTGATGGCCGAGGGCGAGGAAGCCGCTTAAATCCTCCGCTGTTTCCCGAGGCAACCCGGCAGGGGCAAAAGCCACGGCGGAAAAGCCGAGCGCTTTGGCTTGAGCGATGATCGCGTCTTGAAGGAAATCCGTCATGCGAGGCCGGCAGGCTTGAGCTTTATCCTGTATGGAAGTTAAAGGCTTCCGCAAGCGCAATACGAACCTTAAAAATCCGGGTTCTCGTAATATTCCGGCGGGCGGACGCCGTGGATGCGGTCGCAGAGCACGGCGCGCACGGCGGGGCGCGATTTCATCAGCGAATACCAGTTCGCCGCCGCTTCGTTATACTCCCACGGCACGTCGCCCAAGTAATCGATGGCGGAGAGATGCGCTGCGGCGGCGATGTCGGCCAGCGTCATCACGTCGCCGGCCAGCCAGTACCGCTCCGAGGCGAGATAGCCGATGTAGTCGAGGTGGTAGAGAATATTTTCCTTGCCTGCGCGCAGGCAATCGGAGTTGGGCGGGCCGAAATGCATCAGGCGCTTGAAGATCTTCTCGAAGACGATGTTCTGCGTGACTTCATAATCGAATTTATGGTCGAACCAATCAGCCAGCCGCCTGACTTCCGCCCGCTCGGCGGGCGTACGGCCAATAAGGCAGACATGGTTGTATGTATCCTCGATATATTCCGTAATCGCGTAATTGCCGGAGATGACGGTGCCGTTTTCTTCAACCAGTACCGGCACTTCCCCGGCGGGATTCAGCGCGAAGAACGAAAGGTTCTTATCCCACGGATTCTCTTGCACCAGATTGAACGCAAGCTCTTTCTCCTTCATGGCCATGCGCACCTTGCGGCAGAAGGGCGAAATCGGCGTATGGTAGAGAATGCGCATGGTACGTTGAGTCGTCAGAGTTAAGCGTTAAAACGCAAACGGCAGTTTACTCCCGCCTGTAAGCCCCTGACAACAGCCAACTGAAGGCGAAAAGAGGAAAAAAATCGGCGAAATTCCTAAAAATGCAGATCCACGTTGCGGGGATCGAACACCACATGGAT
>CAYMDD010000208.1:0-3656 GCA_964389045.1 uncultured Rickettsiales bacterium | reverse complement strand
CCCAGCTGAGGGTTTTCGGTGTATTCTTCGATCAGTGCGCGGATATCGGATTCCTGCGCCCCCCGTGCCTTGGCCACGCGCCCTGCCTGCCAGTGCGCGGCTTCGGGGCTGATATGGGGGTCAAGGCCGGAGGCGGACGCGGTCACCAGATCAATGGGGATCGGCGCTTTCTGCTCAGGGTCGGCCAGGCGCAGGCGCTCCGCGCGTTCCTTCACAGCGGCGGCAAGCGCCGGGTTGCCGGTGCTCAAGTTCGAGCCGGAGGAAGCAAGCGGATTGTAAGGCGGCACGGTAGCCGAAGGCCTGCCCCAGAAATATTGCGGCAGGCTGAAATCCTGCCCCAGCAATTCGGAGCCGACGGTATTTCCATTCTCTGCCACCAGGCTGCCGTTGGCCTCATGCCGGAAAAGCGCCTGCGCCAGCACGGTCACCGCCGCCGGATAAACGATGCCCAACAGCAGCGTGAACGACGGCAGCATCATGACCGTAACACGCAGCGGGTGAAGAATGCGGGAAAAAACCGGCGGCATATTAAAACACCCCCGTCATGCGAAGCAGCGTATCGATCAGCTTGATGCCCACAAACGGCACGATCACGCCGCCCAGCCCATATATTAACAGATTACGGCGCAGCAGGGCGCTGGCCGGCGCGGGCTTGTAGCTTACGCCTTTCAACGCCAGCGGAATCAGCGCCACGATGATGAGCGCGTTAAAAATAATCGCCGAAAGAATGGCGCTCAAGGGCGAGGCCATGCCCATGATGTCAAGCTTGCTTAAGGCCGGATACGTGCTCACGAACGCCGCCGGGATGATGGCGAAATATTTGGCGATGTCGTTGGCGATGGAAAACGTGGTAAGGCTCCCCCGCGTCATCAGCAGCTGCTTGCCGATTTCAACGATTTCGATGAGCTTGGTCGGGTCGGAATCGAGGTCGATCATGTTGCCCGCTTCCTTGGCGGCCTGCGTGCCGGAGTTCATCACCACCGCCACGTCCGACTGCGCGAGCGCGGGCGCGTCGTTGGTGCCGTCCCCCACCATCGCCACCATCTCGCCTTCCGCCTGCCGCTGCCGGATCATCTTCAGCTTGTTCTCCGGCGTGGCTTCCGCCAGGAAATCGTCCACCCCTGCCTCCGCCGCGATGGCCGCAGCCGTGATGGGATTATCGCCGGTAATCATTACGCTCTTGATGCCCATGCGGCGCAAATCGCTCAGGCGCTCCTTAATGCCGAGCTTCACGATGTCTTTTAAATAAACCACGCCGAGAACGGTTGCTCTTCCGCCCGCAATTTCGGCCACCACCAGCGGCGTGCCGCCCATGCGCCCGACTTCCTCCACGCGCGCCACCACCTCTGCGGGCAGCTCCGCTCCGGCTTTCTTCGCATGCATGGCAATGGCGTCCGAAGCGCCCTTCATCAGCCTTCGCCCATTCAAACTCACGCCGCTCACGCGGGTTTCCGCGCTGAACTCGATCAGCTCCGCGTTTTCGGGGAGGGTTGCGCGCTGCAACCCATATTTTTTGCGCGCAAGCTGCACGATGCTTTTGCCCTCCGGCGTGGCGTCCGCGAGGGAAGAGAGCATGGCCGCCTCCGTCAGCGCCAGAATATCCACTCCCGGCGCGGGCGTGAATTCCTCGGCCTGGCGGTTGCCGTGGGTGATGGTGCCGGTTTTATCGAGCAGCAGCGTATTCACGTCCCCTGCCGCTTCCACCGCCCTTCCCGACATGGCGATGACATTCGCCCGCAACAGCCGGTTCATGCCCGCAATGCCGATGGCCGAAAGCAGGCCGCCGATGGTGGTCGGCGCCAGGCACACCAGCAGCGCCACCAGGATAGTGACCGATACCACCGTTCCTTCGCCCGCTTTTTCCACGCTATACGCGGAGAATGCATAAAGGCTGGCGATGGCGATCAGGAAGCTGATGCTGAACGATGCAAGCAGAATCGACAGCGCAATCTCGTTCGGCGTTTTCTGCCGCTTGGCGCCTTCCACCAGCGCCACCATCTTATCGAGGAAAGTTTCGCCTGGATTGGAAGTGATGCGGATCACCAGCCAATCGGAAAGGAGCCGCGTACCGCCTGTCACCGCATCCGAATCCCCGCCCGACTCGCGGATCACCGGCGCGGATTCGCCCGTGATGGCGCTCTCGTCCACGGAGGCGATCCCGTCGATCACCTGCCCGTCGCCGGGGATGAATTCGTCCGCCTCTACCAGCACGATATCGTCCATCCGCAGCTGCGAGGCGGCAACAGCCTGGTAATCGCCCCGGTCGCTGGCGTTCCTCAAGCGCTTGGCTTTTACTTCGCGCTTCAGGCTCCGAAGCGATTCCGCCTGCGCCTTACCCTTGCCTTCGGCGATGCTCTCCGCCGCGTTGGCAAACAGCACCGTCGCCCACAGCCAGAGCGCAATCTGAAGCGTAAACCAGCCCGGCTCGGTAAGCGGCAGGCTTCCCGTCATCTGCATCGCCCAGATAAGCGTCACAACCAGCGCGCCCACATACACCAGGAACATCACCGGGTTGCGCATCTGCACACGCGGATCGAGCTTGATGAATGCTTGCAGGGCTGCGTCCGTCATCCGCTTTTTATCCAGGCGTCCTCCTTGCTCCGTCATGGCCTGGACTCCAGCAGGTGCAGATGCTCCGCCACCGGCCCCAGCGCCAGCACCGGCACGAAGGTCAGCACGCCGAGCAACAGCACCACGCCTACCAGCATGGCGATGAAAAGCGGCGTATGCGTTGGCAAAGTGCCCGCGGAAAGAGGGGTGATATTTTTGGCCGCGATGCTGCCCGCGATGGCAAGCGCCGGTATAATGACAAAGAACCTGCCAAGCAGCATGATAATTCCCAAGAGCGTATTGTAAAACGGGCTGGCGGCATTCAAGCCGGCAAACGCGCTGCCGTTATTATTCGCAGCCGAGGTCAGCGCGTAGATGATTTCGCTGAAGCCCTGCGCGCCGGGATTAAGCGGCGCGGCCTTGCCCGCATCGAAGGAAACGGCGATCATCGCCCCCGCCAGCGTCAGCACCGCCGGGATAAGAATGATAAGCGACGCCATCTTGATCTCGAACGGCCCAAATTTCTTGCCCAGGTATTCCGGCGTCCGCCCGACCATCAGCGCGCCGATAAAGACGGTGATAATCACGAACACCGCCATCCCCATCACGCCCGATCCCACGCCGCCGTAAATCACTTCGCCGAGCTGCATCATCAGCATCGGCGCCAGGCCGCCCAGCGGCATGAATGAATCGTGCATGGCATTGACGGAACCGTTGGAAGTGGCAGTGGTTGCCACCGCCCACAGCGCCGAGGCATCCGCGCCGAAGCGCAGCTCCTTGCCTTCCATGTTGCCGCCGCCCGTTGCGATGCCAAGCGCCTCCGCGTAGGCCGCGGCGCTGCGCTCCTGCTGCACCGCCAAGCCCAGCAGCGGCAGGAAAATAATCGTCATGGCCGCCAGCACGGTGAATCCCTGCCTGCGGTCGCCCACCATCTGCCCGAACGTGTAGACGAACGAAACCGGAAGCAACAGAATGGCAAAGAGGCTGATGAAATTGCTCAACGGCGTCGGGTTCTCAAACGGGTGCGCGGAATTGGCGTTAAAAAAGCCGCCGCCGTTGCTGCCCAGCATTTTAATGGCTTCCTGAGAAGCAACGCCGCCTAGAGG
>CAYMDD010000207.1:0-3664 GCA_964389045.1 uncultured Rickettsiales bacterium | reverse complement strand
AGCTGATGTAATGCAAAGCGTGTTAATGCTGTCATCCCGGCGAAGGCCGGGATCCATTTCTCCACTTGTAAGCGAGGTAAATGCGGATCCCGGCCTTCGCCGGAATGACGAAAACCAGACCCACCACCCGATAAACCCAAGCATCACCGCCACCGCTACCCAGCGGTGCAATAGCTGAATGAAGGGAATGTTTTCCAGACTGATATCCCGTAACGCCTCGGGTGCCGCCCATTGCCCGCCCATATCCGGCCATGTGTTGTAGATAAGGCCGCCATGCAGCCCGGCCATCAGCGCGCCAAGAATGATCTGGGCGCAAAGGAGGGTAAAAATTGCGGTGAGCGCGTGCATGCAGCGTTTCGGCGCTGCAACAGGCTTTCGCGGCAGCAAATCCAGGATCGTCCACAAAATCGCCCCGAAAATCACGAAAGCGAGGCTTAAATGCAGCGCCAGCCGAATATGGCTCACCCTGGGCATGTCCACCAGCCCGCTTTTGACCATGAACCAGCCTATGAATCCCTGCAAGCCTCCGAGCATGAAAATCAATATTAAACGCGGGATCAGCGCTTTGGGAATGCGCCGTTTCAGCGCAAACCACAGAAACGGCACGAAAAACACGATGCCGACCGCCCGACCAAGCACGCGGTGCCAGTATTCCGGCCAGAAAATGGCTTTAAACTCCTCCAGCTGCATCCCTCGGTTAACTTTGGCGTATTGCGGGGAAAGGCGGTAGGCGGCAAACTCTTCTTCCCATTCCGCCTTCCCGATGGGGGGGATGACGCCGTGGAGAGGCTTCCACTCCGTGATCGAAAGCCCGGAGCCGGAAAGCCGCGTGTACCCGCCCACCAGCACCATCGCGGCAACTAATGCGGCACAGAGGGAAAGCCAGAGGATAAGCGAGCGACACGGATGCATGCTGACGTAAGGGATTGCGTTTGAAAGAGGGTAATCTATGATGCCGCGCATGTTTGGGCAATCGTTCCTTCCGTCATCCGCGCAAAGACATCCCGCGCGGCACTGGCTGCTGATCGGCGTGACCGCGCTGGCGCTGGCGGGGCTTTTCGCGCTGGTACTGGTGGTGGCGCGCACGCCCGCGCTTTCCAAGATTCCGGGGTTTGCAGGCCTCTTCCACGAATCGCTGGTGGTGCATGTGAACCTCTCCGTGCTTGTCTGGTTCTTAAGCATCGCGGCGCTGTGCTGGAGCTTTCTGGCAGACAGCGGTACGCCCGCCATACGCATCCCCTACCTGGAGGGCGCCGCGCAAGGAAGCTTCGCCGCGGGCGCGCTGCTGATGGCGCTTTCGCCGATCTTTCCCAATGAAGGCGCGCTGATGAGCAATTACATCCCCGTCATCGCGGGCCGGGTGTTTTTCTTAAGCCTCGCGCTGCTGCTGGCGGGCATGGCGCTCGCGCTGCTGCATCTGTTCCTGGCGCGCGTCCGCCCGTTCCGTGCGGGGGGAAGGGAAGCGGCGCTCCATTGGGGGGTGGCAGGCTCCGCCGTCATCACGGCAGTGGCGATGGCCGCCTTCGCCTGGTCGCACCGCCTGCTGCCGCGCCTGTTCGAAGGCCAGCAATATTACGACATGCTGTTCTGGGGCGGCGGCCACATCCTGCAATTCACGCATAGCCAAGTGCAGATGTGCGCCTGGGCGCTTCTGGCGTCGGCGCTGGGATGGAAGCTTCCCTCCGGAAAAACGTTGTTGGCGCTATTCTCGATTTGCCCCCTGGCGGTGCTGTTCAGCCTCTACCCCTACCTCGCTTACGATATCAACTCCATGGAGTTCCGTGAATTCTTCACGCAGATGATGATCGCGGCCAACGGCATCGCACCGCTGATCCTGCTGTTGCTTCTCGCCGTCGCCGCCAAGGGCGGTTACGGCCTGCGCGGCAATCAGCGGGCGCTGGGTTCGGCGTTGCTCATGTCGTTCATCCTTTTCCTCTTCGGAGGCGCGCTGGGGTGGATGATCCGCGGGCAGAACGTGGTGATCCCCGCGCATTATCACGGCTCCATCGTCTCCGTCACCTTGGCGTTCATGGGGCTGGCATACCTGCTGCTGCCGCGCTTCGGCTACCGTGACCCGGCCAATGGGCGGCTGGCCTACTGGCAGCCGATCGTCTATGGCCTCGGCCAGCTGATCCACGTCTCCGGCCTCGCCTGGTCGGGCGGGTACGGCGCGCTCAGGAAAACCCCCGGCACCGACGGCTACCCGCCGGAAGCGGTGGCGGCCATGGGCATGATGGGCTTCGGCGGGCTGCTCGCCATCCTCGGCGGGTTGATGTTTGTGATTGTGATGGGCAAAGCGGTCATCCGAACAAAAGATCAGATATCCGCATAGGCATGCGTTTCGCCCGCGCCGCCGGGATGCGTGACCGCGCCTTTTTCTGCCGATCCTACAATTTGCGCGTATTTCCATAGCGCGCCGGACTGATAGTCGGTTTTGCGCGGGTGCCAGCCTAGGCGGCGCTGCGCCAGCTCGTGCTCGGAGAGCTTGACCTCGATGATGCCCCCCGTATCGTCGATGGAAATGATGTCCCCGTCCTGCAGCAGTCCGATGACGCCTCCCAGCGCCGCTTCCGGCCCGATATGACCGATGCAGAAGCCGCGTGTGCCGCCGGAAAAGCGTCCGTCGGTAATCAGCGCCACTTTCTCGCCCATGCCCTGGCCGTAAAGCGCTGCGGTGGTGGAAAGCATCTCGCGCATGCCGGGGCCGCCCTTGGGACCTTCATAGCGGATGACGAGCACATCGCCTTCGGCATAGTCGCGGTTTTCTACCGCTTCGAAGCACGCTTCCTCCGAATCGAAGCAGCGCGCGGGTCCGGTGAACAACAGCTGCTTGAGGCCTGCCACTTTCACAATACAGCCCTCCGGCGCGAGGTTGCCCTTCAACGTAACAACGCCGCCTTCGGGGCGGAGTGGCTTGCTGTGCGGATAAATCACGTCCTGTCCTTGAGGGAATTTCACGGCTTCCAGGTTTTCCGCCATCGTCTTCCCCGTCACGGTCAGGCAATCGCCGTGGATATAGCCGCCCTCAAGCAGCGTTTTCAGCACCGCTTGCACGCCGCCCGCCTCGTACAAATCTTTCGCCGTGTATTTCCCGCCCGGCATTAAATCGGCAAGATACGGCGTGCGCTTGAAGATATTGCCGACTTCGTGGATGTCGAACTCGATGCCCGCCTCATGCGCAATGGCGGGCAGGTGCAGCGCCGCGTTGGTTGAGCCGCCCGTGGCCGCGACAATGGCGGCGGCGTTTTCCAATGCTTTACGGGTGACGATATCGCGCGGGCGGATTTTGTGTTTGAGCAGTTCCATCACCGCCACGCCGGAATCGAAGCAGAACGCATCGCGCGATTCATACGGCGCGGGCGCGCCCGCGGAGCCAGGGAGCGCCAGTCCGATAGCCTCCGATACGCACGCCATGGTATTGGCGGTGAACTGCCCGCCGCAGCTGCCCGCCGACGGGCATGCCACCTGCTCCAGCTCTTTCAAATCTTCCTCCGTCCACTTGCCCGCGGAATGCTGGCCGACGCCCTCGAACACATCCACTACCGTCACCTGCCTGCCGCGGAATTTTCCCGGCAGGATCGAGCCGCCGTAGATGAACACGGACGGCACATTCAAGCGCACCATCGCCATCATCAGGCCGGGGAGGGACTTATCGCAGCCCGCC
>CAYMDD010000206.1:0-3668 GCA_964389045.1 uncultured Rickettsiales bacterium | reverse complement strand
TAAATTATCGATACACAGAGCTTGTTTTGTTTCCGTCATTGCCTTCGCACTCAACGCAGCCGATGCCCAGGCATCCTACGGGCGCGAGCAGCCGCGCTGGTATGCGAGCATCAGCGGCTTCATGCCTTTCTTAAACGATCCTGAGTATGCTATCCGCTACAGCGGAACCTCCGACCGCTTTCCCGAAGCCGAGTTCGACGCGGGATACGGCATCGGCGCTGCCCTCGGTTACACGGTCACGCCTTATTTCCGCACGGAAGTCGAGGCGGCATGGCGCGAGAACGAGTTGGGCAGCATCCAGGGGATTTCCTACCAGCCGAGCGATCCCGGTAAGTACAGCGCGCAGCGCTCCATTGCGCTGATGGCGAACGGGTATCTGCAATACCCGAACAGCACGTTTTTCACGCCCTATATCGGCGCGGGCATCGGCATGGCGCAGGTGCGCTCCTCGCTGGAGAATATCGACGCCATCATCCAGCAGATCACCTTAGGCCAGGATCTGGACGCCAAAGGCGCGCGCGAATGGGTGCTGGCATACCAGTTCATGGCAGGGCTAAATTACGAAGTGCCTTATTTTGCCATGGGAAAAAGCGAGATTTTCCTGGGCTATCGCTATTTTACCGGCCAAGAGGCCGAAGACAAGTCCAAGCTTCTGCCGGGGGCGTCCATCACCTACCGCAACGACTCGCACAATGCGGAGCTGGGCTGGCGGCTTTACTTTTAAAACCCGCCGAACCCGCGCTGCGGGAGTGGCATTTTCCTATGGATCAAAGCTTGCATATGCGCTAATGCTCTCGAATTCTTGAGTGTTGACACAGGCAATCCATAGGAGTCTTACGCATGGCCGGCGAAATCGTCGTTCCCAATCTGGGTGAATCCGTCTCGGAAGCTACCATCGCCAAATGGTTCAAAAAAGCGGGCGAGGCCGTCCGCCAGGATGAGCCGCTGGTGGAGCTGGAAACCGATAAGGTGACGATGGAGGTAAACGCGCCTGCCGCGGGTGTCTTGAAGGAAATTAAGGTGCAGGAGGGCGCTACCGTGGAAGTGGGCGCGCTGCTGGGGTTGATCGAGGTGGGCGCCAAGGGTGCTGCGACCGCGCCTGCACCGGCCACGCCCAAGCCCGCGCCCGCGCCCGCGCCGCAAGCGCCGCAGATGGCGGCGCAGGGCAATCCGTCGCTCACTATGCCGTCCGCCTCTTCGGCCAACGCCGGGCTGGCAGGCCCCGCCGCGCGGAAGCTTTTGGAGGAAACCGGCCTGAACCCCGCAAGCATCCAGGGCACCGGAAAAGACGGGCGCATTACCAAGGGCGATGTCCTTGCCGCACCGGCCACCGGCCATCAGCCGCCTGCCGCCGCGCCGCAAGGCGCGCGGGAAGAGCGCGTGAAAATGAGCAAGCTACGCCAGGTCATTGCCAAACGCCTGAAAGACTCGCAGAATACCGCCGCCATCCTCACCACGTTCAACGAGATCGACATGTCGAACGTGATGGCCTTGCGGAGTGAATACAAGGACGCGTTCGAGAAGAAGCACAATATTCGCTTGGGCTTCATGGGCTTCTTCGTGAAGGCTGCCGTCAACGCGCTGAAAGAAATCCCCGCCGTCAACGCCAGCATCGAAGGCGATGAGATCGTCTATAAGAATTATTACGACATCGGCGTGGCCGTGGGCACGGAAGCAGGCCTGGTGGTGCCAGTCATCCGCAATGCCGACCAGCTGTCGCTTGCTGAGATTGAAGGCGAGCTGGCGCGGCTGGCGGGCAAGGCGCGCGATGGGACGCTCGCCATGTCCGACTTGCAGGGCGGCACGTTTACGGTGTCGAACGGCGGCGTCTACGGCTCGCTGATGAGCACGCCCATCATCAACCCGCCGCAATCGGGCATCTTGGGCATGCACAAGACGGAGGAGCGCCCCATTGCGGTCAAAGGCCAGGTGGCGATTAAGCCGATGATGTACGTGGCGCTCTCTTACGACCACCGCATCATCGACGGGCGCGAATCCGTCACTTTCCTGGTGCGCGTGAAAGAAGCCATCGAAGACCCGCGCAGGCTGCTGCTGGGGCTTTAACAGAGGAGCAGGCATGGCGCTTCTCGATGAACTCCGCGCGCGGCGTACTGAAATATTGACCATGGCCTCAGCTTGCGGCCTTACGGATGTGCGCGTGTTCGGTTCGGTGGCGCGGGGAGAGGAAAACCCGGAGAGCGATATTGATTTACTGGTCAATGTGCAGCATGCCGATGACCCCTTGGCATTTGTTGATTTTCAGGAAGCCATGGCTGAACGCTTCGCGCGTAATATCGATATCGTTTTTGAGCGCGGGCTTTATCCGATGCTGCGCGAAATCATTCTTCGAGAAGCCAAGCTGTTATGAGTGCAAGACGCGACGACCGCGTGTATTTGCAGCATATTCTGGATTCCATCGGTTATGTTGACCGCTTTACTGCCGGCATTCTCCACATGTTTCATGAAATGCCGGAACCCTGGTTTGCCACGTTGCGGGTGTTGCAAACCATGGCGGAATCCGCCACTAAGCTTTCTGAAGGAACGAAAGCGCGGATGCCTGGAGTGGAATGGCAGCGCATCAAGGGGTTTCGCAATGTACTAATACATGACTATTTAGGTGAAATCGATCCGCTGATTATTCGGAAAGTCGTTGAAATCGAGCTTCCGAAATTGGAGAAAGAGACGCGTCGAATACTTGCAGAATGGAAGGATGATGTATGACAGAGCAATACGATCTTGTGGTTATCGGCGGTGGACCCGCCGGGTACGTCGGCGCCATCCGCGCAGGCCAGCTGGGTATGAAGGTGGCGTGTGTAGAGAAGCGCGGGGCGCTGGGGGGCACATGTCTCAACGTGGGCTGTATTCCCTCCAAGGCGCTGCTCGATTCCTCTGAGAAGTTCGAGGAGGCCAGGCATGCCTTCGCCGCGCACGGCATCGAGGTGGGGAAGCTCTCGCTCAACCTTGCCACTATGATGGCCAGGAAGAATAAGGTCGTTCTCGATTTCACCAAGGGAATCGAAGGGTTATTCAAGAAAAATAAAGTAACTTATGTGAAGGGCGCCGCCACCATCACCGCGCCGAATACGGTGAAGGTCGATAGCGGCGAGACGCTCACTGCTAAGAATATCCTGATTGCCACCGGCTCGGAGGTGACGCCGCTGCCTGGCGTTACGATTGATGAGAAAACCATCGTGTCCTCCACGGGCGCGCTGGAGCTGGACAAGGTGCCTGAACATCTGGTGGTGATCGGCGCAGGCGTGATCGGGCTGGAGCTTGGCTCGGTGTGGCGGCGGTTGGGCGCGAAGGTGACGGTGGTGGAGTATCTCGACCGCATCGCGCCCGGCATGGATGCGGAAATCGCCAAGCAGTTCCAGCGCGTGCTGGAGAAGCAGGGCATGAGCTTTAAGCTGGGGATGAAAGTCACGTCCGCGGAGCTGGGGCGGAAGGGCGTGAAGCTCTCCGTCGAGCCGGCGGCGGGGGGAGAAAAAGAGGAATTGACATGCGACGTGGTGCTGGTGGCCATTGGCCGCAGGCCGCATACGGAAGGGCTGGGGCTGGAGAATGTCGGCATCGCGCTCGATAACCGTGGCCGAATCCCGGTGGATGCGCATTTGCAGACTTCCGTGCCCGGTATCTACGCGGTGGGCGACGTGATTGCCGGCCCGATG
>CAYMDD010000205.1:0-3680 GCA_964389045.1 uncultured Rickettsiales bacterium | reverse complement strand
GGTGATGGCAACCGACCTGCGCGCCTCCATGTCGCTGGTCATCGCGGCGCTGGCGGCCAAGGGGGAGACGATCATCAACCGCGTCTATCACCTCGACCGGGGCTATGCGCAGCTGGAGGAAAAGCTGGCAGCTTGCGGCGCGAAGGTTGAGCGGCTGGGAAAGCCCAGCTTGCAACTGATGGACGAGGCGGCTTAACTTTCCAAGCTGTTGACTTCGTTAGTAAGAAAAACTATAATCTTGGGATGCAAATTCATTTATCCGATCATACTGTACAATACATCAACGCTCAAATTAGCGCTGGCGGTTTTCGCTCATGCGATGAGGTGATCGAACTGGCGTTGCAGGAAAAGCGTCTGCGCGAGCAACAGGAAGAGCAATTGTGGAAGGCGCAGAAAGAAGCATTAACAGGACTCATCGGAAATGATTGTGCAGAGATTTCCGGGGCTGCATCCAATTCTCGAAACCGTGAGCATGATCGCTTGATTTACGGTATTTGACGGTGATTTTCGTCGATACCAGCGCTTGGTATGCTCTATTTGTTTGCGTCGATCCAAATCATGAGCAAGTACTGCAATGGATCTCGGCGAATACGCAGCCGCTCGCAACCAGCGATTACGTGGTTGATGAATTGCTGACACTGTTGCGCGCCCGTGGACAAAAAGCGTTAATTTCTAAAATTAGTGAGAAGCTATGGTCAGAGGAAATTACGCGTCTTCTGTGGATTACACGTAGCGATGTGCGGAGGGCATGGGAGATTTTTCAGAACTATCACGATAAAGAATGGAGTTTTACCGATTGCGTCAGCCGCGCAGTCATGAAAAGAACCACTATCACAAAAGCCTTTGCTTTCGATCAACATTTTTATCAATTCGGTACTGTAAGCGTCGTTCCCTGATGCAAGATATTCTTACCCTCGCCGTGCCCAAAGGCCGCATCCTGGCCGAGCTTGCGCCGGTGTTTGCGCGCGTGGGCATTACGCCGGAGGCGGGGTTTTTCGATGAGGGCGACCGGCGGCTACAGTTTGCCACCGACGATCCGGGCGTGCGGTTGATCCGCGTGCGCAGCTTCGACGTGGCGACGTTCGTGGCCTTCGGAGCGGCGCAAGCAGGCGTGGCGGGGTCGGACGTGCTGATGGAGTTCGACTATCCCGAAATTTATGCGCCGCTCGATCTGAACATCGGCCATTGCCGCTTGAGTCTGGCCGAGCCAGCGGATGCGCCTGCCGACGATCTGGCGCGGGCGAGCCATGTGCGTATCGCCACCAAATACCCCAATGTCACAGCGCGCTATTTTGCCGAAAAAGGGATTCAGGCCGAATGCATCAAGCTGAACGGGGCGATGGAGCTGGCGCCTAGCCTAGGCTTGGCGCGCCGCATCGTCGACCTGGTCAGCTCAGGCAAGACGCTCGCCGCCAACGGCTTGCGGGAGGCGGAGACGATTGCGCCGGTATCGTCGCGGCTGATCGTGCACCGCGCGGCGTTTAAGACGCGTAGCGACGCGCGCGCCTGGGTTGAGCGATTCCGCGCGGCGGTGGGTTAAACGCTTATGGCTCTCCGTCTTTCCACATCGGATGCGCAATTTGCTAAGGATTTTGCCCGCCTGCTGCATGCGCGCGGTGATGCGGCAGCGCCGGTGGCGGAGGCGGTGGCGGTTATTCTCAATGCGGTCAAAGAGCGGGGCGATGCGGCGCTAAAGGAATACACGCGGCGCTTCGACCGCTGGGAAGCGGATGCTTTGCGTGTGCAGCCACAGGAAGTGGCCAACGCAGTGGCGCTCTGCACGCCGGAACTCATGAAGTCGCTGAAAACCGCTGCACAGCGCATCGAAGCCTTTAGCAAACGACAGATGCCCGAAGATGCCCAGTGGCGGGATGAGGCGGGCGTCACCCTGGGCTGGAAATGGACGGCGCTCGATGCGGTGGGCTTGTATGTGCCCGGCGGGCTGGCGTCCTACCCCAGCTCGGTACTGATGAACGCGGTGCCCGCGCGCACGGCAGGGATTAAACGCCTGGCAATGGCGGTGCCCGCGCCGGAAGGGCGCCTGAACCCGGCGGTGCTGGCGGCGGCGTATGTGGCGGGGATTGAGGAGATTTATAAAATCGGCGGGGCGCAGGCGGTGGGGGCGTTCGCCTACGGCACGGAGAGCATTGCGCCGGTGGATAAGATCGTTGGCCCGGGGAATGCCTATGTGGCGGAAGCCAAGCGGCAGGTGTTCGGAGTGGTGGGCATCGACATGATCGCAGGCCCGTCGGAAATCCTGGTGGTGGCGGATGGGAAGAACGACCCGGCCTGGATTGCCGCCGACCTGCTCTCCCAGGCCGAGCACGATGCGGATGCACAGTCAGTGCTCATTACGGACGATGCGCAATTTGCCGCTACCGTGGAGAAAGCGGTGGACACGCTGCTGGAGAAGCTGCCGCGGCGCGCGATTGCCGAACAATCCTGGCGAAATCACGGCGTGGTGGTCGTGGTGCGCGACATGGAAGAGGCGCCGCCGTTGATCGACGCGCTGGCGCCGGAGCATCTGGAGCTGGCGGTGGAAGCGCCGGAGACGCTCGCTAAAGCCGTGCGCCATGCCGGGGCGATTTTCCTGGGCCGCCATACGCCGGAAGCAGTGGGAGATTACCTGGCGGGGCCGAGCCACGTGCTGCCCACCTCGCGCAATGCGCGCTTTGCCTCCGGGCTGTCGGTGTTCGATTTCCTGAAGCGCACCTCCATCGCCTCCTGCACGCCGGAATCGTTTGCAAGCCTGGCCGATTATGGCTGGACGCTGGCGGAAGCGGAAGGCCTGCACGCGCATGCGCTCTCGTTCAGTATCCGCAAGGGAAACCGCTCATGAGCGGGGAAGCGCGCATTCTGGCCTTGACGCTGGATGAGGCTAGCATCCCGGAGCGGAAGGCGGAAACGGAGCATGAGCTTAAAACCGCTATCCACGATTTGCTGGCGGAAAACGCCTTCGCGCCGGAAGGCGCAGGGCAGGGACCTTACACGGTGCATTTAAGCGTAGAAGAAAAAAGACTTATTTTCGCGCTGACTGCTGTTGATGGGAGAAAGACGCGCATTGGCCTTTCCGTACAGCCGCTTAAGATATTAATTAAGGATTATTTCCTTATTTGCGAGAGCTATTACGAGGCGATTAAGGCGCATAACCCCTCGCGCCTGGAGGCCATCGACATGGGCAGGAGAGGCCTGCACAACGAGGGCGCCGAGAAGTTGATGGAGATGCTGGAGAATAAAATCACCGTGGATCTCTGCACGGCCAGGCGGCTGTTTACGCTCATTTGCGCGCTGCATTTGAAGTGAGAACCGAAGAGTTTAAGAGTTCAGAGTCCGCAATTGCCTTGATTGATAGGAATTATTTTATTAATACTGCTGAACTCTCAGACTATAGGCTCTTAAACTCTATCTATCATGGCTAAAGAAGAACTCCTTGAATTCCCCGGCACTGTCACCGAGCTGCTGCCCAACGCCACGTTTCGGGTGAAGCTGGAGAACGGGCATATGGTGATCGCGCATACCTCCGGCAAAATGCGCAAGAACCGCATCCGCGTGCTGGCGGGCGATTCGGTAATCGTGGAGATGACGCCCTACGATCTCACCAAGGGCCGCATCAAGTTCCGCCAGAAGTGATGCGCCCCTCCACCGCGAGGCGTGCTTTAAACATTTACGCGGTTGCCGTT
>CAYMDD010000204.1:2211-3694 GCA_964389045.1 uncultured Rickettsiales bacterium | reverse complement strand
CGTCCACATTGCTCACGATTTCCGCCGGCGTTCCTTCCGTCAGCACGCGCCCGTCATGCATGATGTAGGCGCGATCGATGATGTCCAAAGTTTCGCGCACGTTGTGCTCGGTGATGAGCACGCCGATGCCGCGGTTCTTCAGGTGCTTCACCAGCTTGCGCACATCCTCCACCGCAATCGGGTCGATACCCGCCAGGGGTTCATCGAGCAGGATAAAGGACGGCTTGGACGCCAGAGCGCGGGCGATTTCCACACGCCGCCGCTCGCCGCCGGAAAGGGTGATGGCGGGCGCCAGGCGCAGATGGGTGATGGAGAACTCCGCCAGCAGTTCCTCCAGCATCACCGCGCGCGCCTCCGGGTCGGGTTCGGCCACTTCCAGTACGGCCATAATGTTCTGCTCCACGGTCAGCCCGCGGAAGATGGAGGCTTCCTGCGGCAGGTAGCCGATCCCTAAGCGCGCGCGGCGGTACATCGGCAGCGCGGTGATGTCGCTGCCGTCCAGCAGCACCTTGCCGGTATCGGGGCGCACCAGTCCGCTAATCATGTAAAAACAGGTGGTTTTGCCTGCGCCGTTCGGGCCGAGAAGCCCCACCGCTTCGCCGCGCTGCACCGCGAGGCTCACGCCGCGCACCACCGGGCGGCCACCGTAGCGCTTCCCGATCAGCTGCGCTTCCAGGCCGCGGTTGACCGCCACCAGGCGCGGTCCCGCTTCAGGGCTTGCAGGTTCCGTAGGCGCTGCCTGCGGTTGCGGGGTTTTAAAACGGGAAAAAAGGCGTTTACGCATAGGATGGCTTCCTTATTGCTTTTTATCGGGCACGAACAACGCGCGCACGCGCTTGCCGCTTTGCGCGTTCGCCCCGCCTTTGCTGCTGTTCACCACGCTATGGCCTTTGTTGATATCGTAAGTCAGGCTGTCGCCTTTCAGCACGTTTTTCCCGCGCGTGAGGGTAACGTTGTCTTTCAAGTAAATCACCTTCTTATCGACGTCATAATTACCGCGTGCGCCGCTTGCCGTTTCTTCCGGGGTCGTCAAGAGCACATCGCCCTCCACTTCGATTCTTGATACGGCGCTTTTCTTTTCCGCTTCCCCCCGCTCCTCCATTTCGCGGTAGTGCACGATCATCTTCTTTGCTGTCAGCCGCGTGTTTCCTTGAATAGCCACCACATGGCCGGAGAAGATCGCCTTCTTTTCCGGGCGGAACACTTCCAGATTATCCGCGTTGATCTCGATGGGCTTCCCGGCATCGCCGCCGCTTGAAAGCGGCGCCGCCAGTACCGGCGCGGCCAGGCATGCGCCGCACGCGAGGATCCATGCCATGATTGCCGCTTTCGTTGCCATTCGCCGTTTACCGTGCTGTTTCATTTGGAATAGATGGTTAGTTTTACCGAATCGTTAAAATGCAGTTTTTTCCCGCGCTCGCGCACATCGAAGCGGTTGGCGAGCAGCGTGCCCATCGGGCTTTGCACCTGAACGAGGCTGTTT
>CAYMDD010000204.1:1446-2201 GCA_964389045.1 uncultured Rickettsiales bacterium | reverse complement strand
ATGTGCGCCGCTTCCGTGCGCACTTCGTACCCGCCCTCGTAGAACATCTGGATATTGCGCGAAAGGTCAAGCGTGTTGGCTTGCATGGCCATTGTGCCGCTATCGGCTTTCAAGGCAAGCCACGCGGATTTCTCCAGCATCATGTCGGCATTGATGTTTTTAAGCAGCACCAGGCCGTTCTCTCCTTGCGTGGCGGAATCGGCAGTGACGGTGAAAGGCCGGTTTTGCTTATCGATGCCCTGATAGTGGGGGTTGACCATCACGGGTTGGGCGGAGTCCCCTTTCTTCATGCTCGACAGCACCATGCGCACGCCCGCCTGCTCGCCGTCCGCCAGCGCCAGGTAGGCCAGCGCCAAAAGCAGGCCGCCCGCAATGCCCCACAGCGTCTTTTTGCTCAAATGCACCATGCGGCTGTGCCGCCGTTCGGGGGAAACCGTCGCCGTCATGCTCCTTACGCCACCCCCGCACGCAACAAATCGTGGATATGGAGAATGCCGACCGGCCTGCCCTGCTCCACCACGAACAGCACGGTGATGGCTTTTTCATTCATCACATTCAATGCCTCCGCCGCCAGCGCCTGCGGGCGGATGGTGAGCGGGTTCGGCGTCATCACCTCGCGCGCGGTTTTGGACAGGAGCGCCTGCTCCATATGACGGCGCAGATCGCCGTCGGTAATAATGCCCTCAAGCATCCCCTGTTCATCCGTCACCGCCACGCTGCCGAAGCGCTTGGCCGTCATCTCGATCAGCACATCA
>CAYMDD010000204.1:0-1436 GCA_964389045.1 uncultured Rickettsiales bacterium | reverse complement strand
CCGCGGCAGCTCCTCGCCGCCGCGCATCACCTCGCGCACGAAGCGGAGCGAGCTTCCCAGGGCACCGCCGGGATGGAAATGCGCGAAATCGGCGGAGGTGAAGCCTTTCCGCTCCATCAGCGCCATGGCGATGGCATCGCCCAGCGCCATCATCATGGTGGTGGACGTCGTCGGCGCGCCGATGGGCGAGGCTTCCGGCACGTTCGGCAGCACCAGGGCGATGTCGGCGGCATCCACGAGCATGGAGGTGGGTTTGCGCACCATCGCAATCAATGGGATGTGGAAGCGCTTGCAATAGTGGATAATCGCCGCCAGCTCCGCGGTTTCGCCGGAGTTGGAGAGCGCCAGCACCGCATCGGCCTTGGTGATCATGCCCAGATCGCCGTGGCCGGCCTCGGCGGGGTGGACGAAAGTGGCGGGCGCGCCGGTGGAGGCGAGCGTCGCCGCGATTTTCCGGCCCACATGACCGCTTTTGCCCATGCCGGTCACCACTAGCCGGCCTTGCAACCCATGGACAAGCTCGACGGCGCTTAGAAACGACGCATCCAGACAAGATGCGCTAATGGCCTCCAAGCCTTTGATCTGGCTTTCGATAACGCGCTGCGCGGTGGCGATGGCAGGATGCATAATGCCGCGAAGTGTAGGAATTATGTTCCTGTTGATCCAGTTAAAACTATGTCATAAAAGCGAAAGTAAATAACTCTTAGGAAGAACAGCATGGATACGCCTTACAGAAAGCAGGCAATGAGTAACGAAGGCTCGCCTTTTCCCAAAGATCCTGATCCGCTTATTCAGCACATGGTCAATACAGTAAGGCTGCAATTGGAAGATGAGCGGGGCAACCCCAGAAATCCTGAGCAAGCGGCTGCGATTATCGGCAAAGCGATCGCCGCATTTCAGAAACTGGGCAGGGATTGGGGAATGGAAAAGCAGGTGGAAGCCGAGCAAAGAGCCTTCAAGCGCGATATCACCGAAGCTTCGCTGTTTTAAGCGCATATCAATGCGCGAAGATATCCTCGTTCTCCCACCCCGCCAGGTCGAGCGCGGCGCGGTGCGGCAGGAAGGCGAAACATGCTTCGGCCAGATACGCCCTTCCCTCGCGTTTCAGCATCGCATCGAGCCGGGCGCGCAATTTGTGCAGGTGCAGCACGTCGGCGGCGGCGTATTCCACCTGCTCGGGCGTGAGCGCGTCGCTGCCCCAGTCGGAGGATTGCTGCTGCTTGGAGATATCCACCCCCAGCAATTCCTTGCATAAATCCTTGTAGCCGTGCTTATCCGTATAGGTGCGGGCAAGCTTGGAGGCAGTGCGGGTGCAGTAAACCGGCGCCACCGTGATGCCTAGATACTGCCGCAGGATGGCAAGGTCGAACCGCGCGAAATGGAACAGCTTCACCGGCGCCGGATCGGTAGGGGGTTTACACGGATTGTGCGCGCCG
>CAYMDD010000203.1:0-3750 GCA_964389045.1 uncultured Rickettsiales bacterium | reverse complement strand
CTGGCGGAGGAGTTCGCCGGTGGCGGCGTGGATGATTCTGGTGGTGAGGTCTTGACGAGGATCAGTACGCGGGTGCGGGCGTGGGTTCAGACGATGCCGATGTGATGGAGTCGGCCGGCGTGGCGGCGGGTGCGGTAAGTTTAGCGGAGCAAATCACCCTGCCGGTGCTCGGCATCGGCCTTTCCTCCTCGCTCGGCGTCGCCGCCATCAATCTGCTGGCGTTGCCGCTGGTGGCGGGGGTGAGCGCCGGATTGGTGCAGGCCGACCATGTGCACTACAAATCGGCGCTGCTTTACGAATACCGCGACAGAATTGCCGCTCAGATCAATCAGGGGAAAAGCGGCGGACAGCCGATTAAAACTCCGGAGGAAGTCACTGAAGCCGATATGTGGCGCGTGGCGGAAGGCAGCATCAAAGACGGGATCAATCCCAACCAAACCTTGAAAAGCGCGCTCAAGCACAGCATCCGCCATCGCAATTTCGGTGTGTTCGTCTCGGCGCTGGCGAGTACGGGAGCGTTTCTGCTCGGCCATTTCCTCATGCCCACCGATCCTGCTCACGGCAGTGCGCTGGAGCAGTTGGCGAACGCCGTTTCCGGACACGGCTCGGTTGCGGGCGTGCTTGGGCACATGGCGGCGCATGCGGCCATCGGTGTGGCTTCTTACTTCTTCATCAAGACGCCGCTGCACGCCATTGGCGACCGGCTGCTGGGCTTGGACGAGGAGACGGTGCAAAACCACATCGAGGACATCCGCCGCGCGCAAGCGCAGGGAAAGACGATTACCCAGGAAAAAGTGCTGGGCGCGTACCTGCAGGCGCACCGGGAAGTAGCCGAGCAGATCTCGGATGCGTACGGCAAGGAGTTTCAGGAGCTTTCGCGCGGGCACAGGCGCGAAGTGATCGCCCTGCTCGGGCCGCTGCTTAAATTCGGGCAGGGCCGCAACCTGGAGCAGATGACGGAGGCGGTCAACTTGGGCGAGAAGCCGGAAGAGCTGGCCTTCGCCGTCTACGACCAGGAATCGGGCGTGAAGCCGAAACTGAAGCGCGAAGCCCCCCAGCCGGGGCTGGTGATGCGCTGCTGGAATGCGGTCTGTTCGCTGGCGTCGCCGGTACCGCCAGCAACGGTTGCCGTGGGAAACCCTGGTGGAATGAATGCCGCGCCCGCCGTGCCTGAGCCTGCTACTGTCTCGATGGAGCATTATTATGCAGCGCAGGGCGCAGGGCGTTCTTTCGTGGATTTAGTGGGAAAAAAGGAGAATAATCAAGAGCTTTCCCATCTTGAGCGCATTACGCCGCGGCACCGGATACGCGTAAATGATCTCGCTTAATTATCTTTTATTAATATTTTATTTGCATGTCATTAGCAATTAATAGCTAATATCGTATGCATTATATAACGATAAGCATAAGGGCAAAACATGGCGCGTGATGGGGAATTAATCAGCGGGCAGGATGGAAACGGCATTTATTTAAGGGACGGTGCCGAGCGCGGCAAGCCTCGCCGCGGCGGGGACTTGTTTTCTGCGCCATTGGATGAAAAAGGAGAGTACTTTATATCCAAAGTGAGCATAGCGCGCAGGCGCGACCGCACTATCGCCGTTACTCTGGAAGCACCCAAATATTGGGAAGGTATAACAGTGGAAGGAAAACCGGTGCAGTACCCTATCGGCGACGATATTCCGGCGAAGGTTGAAACTGCGCTGAACGAAGAGTTTAATGGAACGATCACGCGCGAAAAGCCGGATAAGGATTTTGAACGTTATGCCCTTTCAGTGGCAGACCGTGCAAACTTAAGAAAAGCCGGTAGAGATATAGTATTCACCTTGGATGGCAATATGACCATTAAGGGAGCGCTCGCCAGACTTGAAGCTGCTCAACTGATTTCCCCGGAAATGGCGTCGCTCGCGCGCAAAAGTATACCTAAGGCTATTGAAGAAGAAGAAAAGAGAGAAGTATCAGGTGGCATAACCGGTGCAGGGCGCTGGTGAACATGTTCCAGCGGCTTATAACCCCGTCTCTTTTGCCAGCTGCGGCGCACCGAGGATAAAACAGGGGTGCTGAATCCGCTCCAGTATATTGGTTCATATTTACTTAATGATCATGTGGTAACCTGTTTCCATGCCTGACGCGTCTTCTATATTAATGTATACGCGTATCGATGGCCGCACCGGCGGTGTCGAGTTATGCGATGTTACGTTGCATAATACCCTTAAGCCCGAAGCGCCGGTGAAAGTACAATCCGTTAAGATCATGGATGTGCTGGATAAGGATGGCACTCCTGTGCTTCAGGTTGAAGTCATAGCTGGAGAAGAGCTTAAAGAAAAGGCAAAGCTGCACTGGGAGATGCTGGCGACGCGTGAGGATTCCGGGGCGAATGTAATGCTGGCGCTTACCCGGCAATTCGGCGAGAAAAAAGCGAAAAACAGAGGGTCAAACCCGTATCATGAGCCTGGGCGTTACAGTAGCACACTGTACTTAAAAGGCGTAACCGCCAATGAGGTCGCAGGAGTCATTGCTCCGTTGATGACCGATCAAGAATTGGCCATGGAATTTAAACGAACAGCGGCCGAAGTAGAGCCGGCCAGCTTGAACAACACGCGGCAACCTATACAGCAAGGGGGCTGGACTGGGCGTACACCGTCAAGGGAGAGTGCCCCAGCGGTCCATGGCCAGACCCAAGGCCGGATGCGTTAAGGATCGCCTGGTGCACGAAGCTTTGCGCGCGCTCGATAGTTTCTACTAATCCCATCCCTTGCGCCAGGCCGGTGGCGATGGCGGATGCCAGCGCGCAGCCGGTGCCGTGCGTGTGCCGGGATGACAGGCGCGGGGTGGTGAAACGCTGTTCCTTATCCGCATCTAGCAGCAGGTTAGTTATTGTTTCCCCGCGTTCCTCCAAATGCCCTCCTTTCATCAGTACCGCCCGCGCGCCGCGCGCCCGGATGGCCTGCGCGGCACAACGCATATCCTCTACGTCCCGGATAGGGCTGCCCGCGAGCAATTCCGCTTCGGGAATATTCGGTGTCAACAGCGCCGCTTTGGGGAATAAGCGCGAGGTAAGCGCGGCCACGGCATCCGGCTTGAGCAGCGGCGCACCGCCCTTGGCCACCATGACCGGGTCGACAATGAGAGGGATGCCGGGATAGGCCTCCAGCGCATCTGCTATTGCCTCAATGATATCGGCGGAATAGAGCATGCCGGTCTTGATGGCGTCCGCGCCGATGTCGCTTAAGACCGCGTGAATCTGCCCGGCTACAAAGGCAGGCGGCACGGGATGAATGTCAGTGACGCCCAGAGTGTTTTGCACCGTCAGTGCCGTGATGGCCGTGGCGGCATAACCGCCCAGGGCGCTTACCGTTTTAATGTCGCCTTGAATGCCCGCGCCGCCGCCGGAATCGCTGCCGGCGATGATGAGGACGCGGCCATGGATTGCCGTCATGGGTGGTTACGCTACCGCCTCGCGCGCGGCGATGGCCTGGCAGATGCCTTCGGCAAGCGAGGCGATCTCGGCTTCGTCTTCGCCTTCCACCATCACGCGGATCAGCTTTTCCGTGCCCGATGGGCGCACCAGGATGCGCCCGCGGCTCCCGAGCGCGTTGTCCGCCTGGTCGATGCTGCGCTGAATAGTTTCATGATTAAGGGGGTTCTCGCCTTGGTAGCGCACGTTTTTAAGCAGCTGGGGCAGGGGGGTGAATTTCCTGCCGCACCGGCTTAACGGCGTTTGCTCCTCGATCATCACCGCCAGCACCTGGA
>CAYMDD010000202.1:343-3759 GCA_964389045.1 uncultured Rickettsiales bacterium | reverse complement strand
ATTCTTCTAAAAGAATTAAAAAAGTTGATTAAACTATCAATTATAGTGTAATTACAAAGCGTTCCTAGTTGCTTTTTTAAGGAAACAGAGCAACTTCGGGAACGCGGCCCATAAGGAACGTGTTCCGCTAGCACTGTCTCCCCGTTCGCCTGCGTACCAGGCGGCTTCCAAGCATGCATGCGAGAAGCAGGGGTTAATCTCGGTTCGAAAGCGAACGGAGAAAACAAAATGGCGACGGTATCTCTGGAACCGGCGATCCTGGTCATCCAGAATGGCGGTGGCGAGCACCCGCGAGACCTGTTTGCTGCAGCCATTCCGGCGGCGCAGTACCGGGGTGGCGATTCGCTCGACGACCTCTACTGGATCCTCGCCAAGGCCTATCGGTCCCATATGTCCTGGTGGGATTCAGACGTCAACCCGGGTAGCTTCGCCTCCGCCTGCACCAAGGCGGCGGAGCGGCTGGGCTACAAGATCGTTCGCACCAAGCGGATCTGACCGACGTCAACCCGCGCTCCAACCTGTCTTTGACGGCAGGAACCCCAGAAAGGTTCCTGCCGTTTCTTTTTTTAATCCAGCCTTTCCTGCACCGTTAATACCTTTTGAAATCCCGCTCCTTTTCAGCTAAAATCAAGTCGTTCCTAGTTGCTGACTTAAAACACGAGCAACTTCAGGGGCGCGGTCTACATGGACGTGTTCCGCTACGCTATCCCTTTCGCCTGTGGTCAGGCGGCTTCCCAACATGATGTGGGGAGTGGGATTCATCCTCAGTTCGACAGAACAGGGAAGAACGATGGACAACGTGATTCTGGTCGTCGTCGAGGGGTTCGATTCGCGCACCTCCAGCCAGTGCTGGACGGGCGTGCCTGTGCCTGAGAGGGATTTCAGGCGCAAGTGGAACCGCTATCTCGACGGCGAGGCCGACCGCAGCAAGATGCTGCGCTGGGTCAATCACATCATGCAGGAGTCGACCATTGACGCCCGCAGGGTCGTCGGCGGCGACTACGAGCGCTTCCGCGAGGAGTGCATCGCCTCCCTGGAAGGGGAGGGGCACCTCGTCACGCGCGAGCGCGTGATCTACTGCTGATCGTCCAATCCTGCTTTAAATGGCAGGAGCGGCAGGAACCACCCAAAGGTTCCTGCCGTTTTTTATTCCTCCACCGGCGTGTCGCCTGCTTTTGTCAGCAATTCGCGCACCTCCGCCGCAGCCAGAGCGAGCGCTTCCTTTTCCGTCCCGCGCAGCACGATGGAGGTGCCGTAGCCGCCGCTATCGTTGCTGAACGGATAGCTGCCGATGTCGATGTGAGGATAGCGCGCCTGGATGTCGCCTAAACCGGCTGCAATCGTGCCTTCGGGGATCATCACGGTCAGGCTGCGGGAGAGGGCGGGCGCGCCGCCTTTTAATTCCCCCCGGATACCCTCGAACATCGCCTGCATCACCGCCGGGATGCCGGCCATCACATAAACATTCTCCACGATGAACCCCGGCGCGACGCTGATGGGGTTATCGATCAGCCTGGCGCCTTCCGGCGTATCGGCCATGCGCATGCGGGCGGCGTTGATTTTCTCCGGCGGGTAATACTTAAGCAGCCGCGCTTCGGCTTCCTTGTGGCGGGTAAGGGCTAAACCGAAGGCCTGGGCGACGCTTTCCGCCGTAATATCGTCATGTGTGGGGCCGATGCCGCCGGTGGTGAACACATAGTCATGCCGCCGCCGCAGCTCGTTTACGGTGTCGGCGATGGTATCCGCGATATCGGGAATCACGCGGCATTCCATCATGCGGATGCCGATGTCGTTTAGGGCTTTCGCCAGGAAATTCAAGTTTTTATCCTGCGTGCGCCCGGAGAGGATCTCGTTGCCGATGATGATGAGGCAGGCGGTGGGGTTCATATGCAATGCGGCGGCTTTCCAGTTGTAATCGGCGTGACTATATAGCTAAATGAATAAATTACAATTTAGGCGTAAAAGAGTTTGAAGGCGATGCGGAACCGCGCGGAAGAAGAAAACGACCACGAAATCGAAGACGAAAACGGCATCATTCTCCACACCAAGGCCGATTTCGACGGGATGCGGAGGGCCGGGCGGCTGGCGGCGGAAGTGCTGGACAGCATTGCGCCGTTTGTGCAGCCGGGCGTGGCTACGGAAGAACTGAACGCGCGCTGCCATGAGATGATTGTGGAGCGCGGCGCTACGCCTGCTCCGCTGGGCTACAAGGGCTTCCCCAAATCCATCTGCACCTCCGTGAACCACGTGGTCTGCCACGGCATTCCCGGCGATTACCGCCTGAAGGACGGCGACATCGTCAACATCGACGTCACCGTGATCTTGGACGGCTGGCACGGCGACACCAGCCGCATGTACTGGGCGGGCGAACCGCCGGTCAAGGCCAGGCGCTTAACCCAGATCACCTACGAGGCGATGATGAAGGGCATCGAGCAGGTGCGGCCAGGGGCGACCCTGGGCGATATCGGCCACGCCATTCAAGCGCATGCCGAAGGCCACCGTTTCTCCGTGGTGCGCGACTATTGCGGCCACGGCCTCGGCAAAATCTTCCACTCCCCCCCCAGCGTGCTGCATTACGGCAAGCCGGGCAAGGGGATGGTGTTGAAAGAAGGCATGTTCTTCACTATCGAGCCGATGATTAACGCGGGCGCGTACGCCACGATTTTAAGCAAGCATGACCACTGGACGGTCACCACGCGGGATAAATCGCTCTCCGCGCAGTTCGAGCATTCCATCGGCGTCACCGAAACCGGCTGCGAGATTTTCACTCTTTCGCCGAAAGGCGCGAACCATCCGCCGTATGCATAACAACCTTGTCATCCTGAGCGCAGCGAAGGATCTTTATGCCTGGACTTGAAGATTCCTCGCTTCCGCTCGGAATCACAATGGAGGCGGGTAAGCCGGCGAAACCCCACCACACCGGCCACCGCGCCCGGCTGCGCGAGCGTTTTCTGAAAAACCCCGAATCCACGGCGGATTACGAGCTGCTGGAAATCATCCTCTTTCCCGCCAGGCCGATGGGCGACACCAAGCCGCTGGCCAAGGCGCTGCTCCAGCAATTCGGGAGTTTAAGCGCCGTGCTCCATGCCGAGGCCGTGGAGCTGATGGCGCTGGAAGGCGTGAGCGACGCTGCCGTAGCCGCGATCAAGGCGGTGAAAGCGGCCTCCGACCGGCTCTTGCGCGAAGAAGTGCAGGACAAGCCCGTCATCCAGAGCTGGACGGCGCTGCTCGACTATTGCCGCCAGCATATCGGCCACAAGAAGCACGAGGAATTTCATGTGCTGTTCCTCAATCACAAGCTCGCCCTGATTGCGGACGAACTCCAGCAGAAAGGCACCATCGACCAGACGCCCATCTTCCCCCGCGAGGTGATGAAGCGGGCGCTGGAACTGGCCGCGGCGGGCGTGATTCTGGTG
>CAYMDD010000202.1:0-333 GCA_964389045.1 uncultured Rickettsiales bacterium | reverse complement strand
TGCACGACCACCTGATCGTGAGCGGCAGGGGGCATTATTCCTTCAAGAGCAACGGGCTGCTGTAGCGGAAAATACCGGCGAAAACGTTGCATTCCGTTGCATTTTGTTGCATTTTTAACCTTTTCGGCGTGTGCGTATCACTTCCCATCGTATGCACGACGGAGGGGCGCCGGAAGGAAGAAAATGATGGGGTATCTCAGGATTTTTGACTTAAAAAACGAAAGGGACTGACCGCTTGGTAGCGGTAGTCCCTTTCGTGCCCGAATCGTTCAAGCGGCGATGCGGTGCTTGTAGCTGGCCCTGACGTCGTAGTCACGCAGCACACCCTTGGCC
>CAYMDD010000201.1:1650-3781 GCA_964389045.1 uncultured Rickettsiales bacterium | reverse complement strand
CGCGTCGAAGGCTGGAGGCTTGACGGGCATGGTGCTTTGCGGCGAGACTTCGCGCCACACACGCCATGCCCTATCTCCTCGACGCGTTCGTCATTCTCGGTTACTTCGCCATCATCATCGGCATCGGCCTTTCGCAACGCAGCAAGAGCGGCAGTGTTGAAGGTTTTACGCTGGGCGACCGACAGATCGCCTGGTGGGCGGTGCTGGCGTCAATCCTGGCGGCGGAAATCAGCGCGGCGACATTTCTCGGTGCTCCAGAGTCCGGCTATAGCCGGCAGAATTGGAGCTACGCACAGTTTGCGATCGGCACGGTGATGGCGCGCATCATTGTGAGCTTCCTGTTCATCCCGATCTTCTACAAGCATGGTGTCATCTCGCTCTATGAGTTCCTGGAGACGCGGTTCGGGCCTGTGACACGGAAGTTTGCCTCCATCACCTTCATGTTCACACGTGTGCTGGCAATGGGCACGCGGCTCTATGTCTCCGCGATCATTCTCGTGCTGGCGGTGGCGATGTGGCAGGGCGGAGCCGTGGATGCGAACACGAAATTCTGGCTCTACGCCGGCGCGGTCGTGGTGGTGACGCTGATGACGGCGCTATACACCTCCGTGGGCGGCATTCGCGCGGTGATCTGGACGGATTTCATCCAGGTGGGAGTGCTGGTGGCCTCCCTCGGATTCACCATTCCATACCTGCTCATGAAAATCCCCGGCGGCTGGGGTGCGGTGGCTGATGTGATCAAGAGTCCGGTGTTTTTCGATTTCGCAAAGCCTGCGGAACCCGGCGCGTGGGCCTGGATCAAAAATGTCTTCACCAACGAATACACGATCTGGGCGGCGGTCATCGGCAGCACCTTCGTCACGATGAGCACTCATGGCATCGACCAGGACACCGTGCAGCGCATGCTCACGGCGAAAAACCGTCGTCAGAGCGCCTTCGCCACCATCATGTCCGGCATTGTGGATCTGCCGATTGTTTCGGCCTTCATTTTGATCGGTGTACTGCTGAAGGCCTACTATGCCGCGCATCCAGCAGTCAATCTGCCCGCTGAGAGCCGCGAGGTGTTTCCGTTCTTCATCATGAATGAGATGCCTGCCGGCATGCGCGGGCTGGTGACGGCAGGCATTCTTGCCACGGCCATGGGGTCGCTCAGCACGGCGCTGAACGCGCTCGCGACCAGTCTCTCACGCGACTTCATCCTGCCGCGGCTGCCCGTGGACGCGCCGGAGTCGAAGCGCATCTCCGTTTTGCGTTGGAGCACGGTGTTCTTTGCCGTGATGATCATTGGCGTGGGAGTCTGGACAGCGTGGTTCATGGCGCACAATCCCAAGGTGGAGATCCTGCCGCTGGTGCTGGGCATCCTGGGCTTCACCTTCGGCTCGCTGCTCGGGGTGTTCCTGCTCGCGGTGCTCACCAAGACGCGTGGTTGTGACACGGGCAACATCATCGCCATGCTCTGCGGCATCGTCGCCGTGCTGCTGCTCAGCAACGTGCTGGGCATCCAGACCAGGCTCGGCATCGACCAGCCTTTCGTGCTGTCCTTCCCCTGGCGCATCACCCTCGGCACCTTCGTCACCATCGGCGTCGCGATCTTGTTCAAGACGCCCGACTCACGCCAGGCCTCCGCACGCGAGATCGACGAGACTCATGCCGGGGCGTGAGGATGAAAAAAGCGCGGACCGTTTCCGGTCCGCGCTCTGCGTTGATTCGATGAATCGTGTCGCTCTCGATCAAGCGTAGCTGGCCTGCTGGCCCTTGATATCGCGCTTCTTGATCCAGGGCATGAGGCTGCGGAGGCGGGCGCCGGTCTTCTCGATCGGGTGCTTCTCGCCATCCTTGAGCAGCTTGTTGAACTTCTTGTAGCCGGTCTCGGTCTCCTTGATCCATTCCTTGGCAAACTTGCCGGTCTGGATGTCCTTCAGCGCGGCCTTCATGCGCTTCTTGACGGACTTGTCGATGATCTTCGGACCGACGGTGACATCGCCCCACTTGGCCGTCTCCGAGATGGAGAAGCGCATGCCGGCGATGCCGGACTCGTTCATGAGGTCCACGATGAGCTTCAGCTCGTGCAGGCACTCGAAGTAGGCCATCTCAGGGCTGTAGCCAGCCTCGATGAGAACTTCAAAGCCAG
>CAYMDD010000201.1:558-1640 GCA_964389045.1 uncultured Rickettsiales bacterium | reverse complement strand
GGTACCGCCGATGCCGTGCGCCCAGGCCAGAGCGATCTTCTTGGCCTGCTTGTCGGCGTTCTGATGGATGGCGATCAAAGAGGGGACGCCCTTGCCTTCGGTGTATTGGCGGCGAACGATGTGGCCGGGGCCTTTCGGGGCCACCATGATGACGTTCACGTCCTTCGGCGGGACGACGGTCTTGTAGAGGATGGCGAAGCCGTGGGAGAAGAGCAGCGTCTTGCCCTTGGTGAGGTAGGGGGCGATGTCCTTCTTGTACACGCCGCCGATCTTCGTGTCCGGCACAGCGACGAAGATGACGTCGGCAGCTTTCACCGCGTCGGCGGTGTCCATGACCTTGAGCCCCTTTTCTTCAGCCACCGCGCGGCTCTTGGAGCCTGGGTAAAGGCCGATGACGACTTTGACGCCGCTCTCCTTGAGGTTCAGGGCGTGGGCATGGCCTTGGGAGCCGAAGCCGATGACAGCGCAGGTCTTGCCTTTGAGCGGTGCAAGGCTGGCGTCTTTTTCAGTGTAGATTTTAGCGGGCATATGGATTCTGGTTTGAAGGGCGGCGATAGTGGTTCAGGCGTGGGGCGGGGTCAAACGGGTTTTTCCCACCCTTCCAAGGCTTTGATTGACCGGCCTTTGCAGGGCGCTTAGTCTCCATGCTCCTTATGAAACCCACCATCGCCCTGCTCTGCGCCGCGCTTGCGGCTGTCACAGTTGTTCAAGCCCAGGAAGTCAAGCCAGCGCAGCCGGCCGAAGCTCCCGCCACCCCCGCCAAAGTTCCCATGGACAAAGTCAGCTACTTCATCGGCCTCAACATGGGCGGACAGTTCAGAGAACAGGGCATCGCCCTCGACCTCGCCTCCTTCACTGAAGCCATCAAGACGGCCATGGCCGGCGAGAAGCCCAAGTTCTCCCAGGAAGAACTCATGACCGCCATGCAAGCCTTTGAAACCAGCATGCGCGAAAAAGAAGCCGCGCGCGGCAGCGAAGCCAAGGCCAAGGGCGTGAAGTTCCTCGCTGACAACTCCAAGAAAAAAGGCATCACCACCACCGCCAGCGGCCTGCAATACGAAGTCCTCAAAGCTGGCGACGGG
>CAYMDD010000201.1:0-548 GCA_964389045.1 uncultured Rickettsiales bacterium | reverse complement strand
CCCAAGCCCCAGGCCACCGATCGTGTGAATGTGCATTACCACGGCACACTCCTCGACGGCAAGGTGTTCGACAGCTCCGTCGAGCGCGGCATGCCCATCACCTTCGGCGTGCAGGAAGTCATCAAAGGCTGGACCGAGGCGCTGCAGATCATGCCTGTCGGCTCCAAGTGGCGCATCTACATTCCTTCCGAGCTTGCCTATGGTGAACAAGGCGCGGGTGGCGATATCGGCCCGAACGAGGCTCTCGTCTTCGAAGTCGAGCTGCTCGGCATCGTGAAGTAAGCCGTATCCACCATCTCTCTTCAAGGCGGGGGCGCATGCCCCCGCCTTTTTCATGCAGTCGCGGCAGAATGACTTTGTCCGTCCATGCTCTCCCGCACCCATGTCAGCCGCTGACGCAAACGCCTCGCCGCGCTGCTGTTCTCGAGCAATGACTCATCCAGAATCAACGTCACAACATAATGTCGCTGCGCTCGCAGCTCCGTGGCTCCCAAGGCGCTCCACCATCCGCGCATGACCATGTTCTCACGCAGGACGTAACCCACCAG
>CAYMDD010000200.1:0-3791 GCA_964389045.1 uncultured Rickettsiales bacterium | reverse complement strand
GCTCATCAAGGATCATTCCCTGCTGCTGACCCTGGAGGAGGGCGCGGACGGCGGCTTCGGGGCGCATGTCCTTACCTTTGCCGCCCGCGCCGAGCTGTTGCAGGGATATGCCCGCATCATTCCCCTCTCTCTCCCCGATGCCTTCCTCGACCACAACACCCCGCACGCGCAGTACGGGATTGCGGGCTTGAACGCGGAGCAGATTATAGAAACCGTGCGCAAATCCTTCGCGCCGCGCGAACTCCCCGCCCGCGCCGCGCAGCATGCCTGAGAGAATCATTGTCCGCGGCAACACCCTCATTTACCGGCAAAACGCCTACCCCTGCGCCGTCGGCAAGGGCGGGCTGATCGAAGCCGAAGCCAAGCGCGAAGGCGACGGCTGCACCCCCATCGGCGCCTGGCCTTTACGCGAATGCTGGTGGCGTCCTGACCGCATCTCCGCCCCCGCCACCGCGCTTTCCCTGCACCCCATCACCCCCGAAGACGCCTGGTGCGATGACCCTGCGCACCCGTGGTATAACCGGCATTTTCGCCTCCCTGCCAAACCTCATGGGGAATTCTCCCCTCCCCGCTCCTATGAAAACCTCTGGCGCGAAGACGTCGCCTACGACCTCATCGTCCCGTTAGGCTACAATGACGATCCTGTTCTCCCCGGCAGGGGCAGCGCCATTTTCCTCCACTGCGCCAAGGACGGCTACCCGCCCACCGAGGGCTGCGTGGCGGTGGCGCGGGGTGACCTGCTGGCGCTGTTGCCGAAGCTCGGCAAAGAGACAATGCTGGAAGTGCATGCCGATGAGAGCGGCAAAACCATAAGAATAATCCCCTTGCCACCCCTTTAAATTCCGCTACATTTCCCTATATAATTAATCTAATTTCACCAGGGAAAGTACGGAATAAAATGGATAAAAACAAAGCCCTAGAAACCGCCCTCAGCCAAATCGAAAAAAGCTTTGGCAAAGGCTCTATTATGAAGCTCGGCAAGCAGGGGTCGGAAGAGAAAATCGACGCCATCTCCACCGGATCGATCGGGCTGGATATGGCGCTCGGCATCGGCGGCGTGCCGCGCGGGCGCATTATCGAGATTTTCGGCCCCGAAAGCTCCGGCAAAACCACCCTCACCCTGCACATCGTGGCCGAAGCGCAGAAAAAAGGCGGCACTTGCGCTTTCATCGATGCGGAGCACGCCCTCGATCCTGTCTATGCAAGGAAATTAGGCGTCAATGTCGATGAATTGCTTATCTCCCAGCCCGACACGGGCGAACAGGCGCTGGAGATCGCCGATACGCTGGTGCGCTCCGGCGCGCTCGACGTGATCGTGGTGGATTCCGTAGCGGCGCTGGTACCGCGCGCGGAACTCGAAGGCGAAATGGGCGATTCGCACATGGGCCTGCAAGCGCGGCTGATGAGCCAGGCGCTCAGGAAGCTCACCGGCTCCATCTCGCGCACCAACTGCACGCTAATCTTCATCAACCAGATCCGCCAGAAAATCGGCGTCATGTTCGGCAACCCCGAAACCACCACGGGCGGCAACGCGCTCAAGTTCTATGCCTCCGTGCGCCTGGATATCCGCCGCATCGGCGCGATCAAAGATAAAGAGGAAGTCATCGGCAACCAGACCCGCGTGAAAGTGGTGAAAAACAAAGTCGCGCCCCCGTTCCGCGTGGTGGATTTCGAGATCATGTACGGCGAAGGCGTCTCCAAACTCGGCGAGCTGATCGAGCTGGGCATCAAAGCGGGCTTCGTCGAGAAATCCGGCTCATGGTTCTCCTACAACGATACGCGCATCGGCCAGGGCAAGGAAAACGCCAAGCAATACTTGCGCGATAATCCCGCCGTTGCCGCCGAGCTGGAGAAGCGCATCCGCGACAATGCCGCAGGCATCGCAGGCCAGATGAAAGGCGAACCGGCGGAATTCGCGGAAGACGCAGCGTAATCCTAGTGATGCGTGATGGGTTACGAGTGATGAAGAAGGATTCCTCATCACTCGTAACCCATCACGCATCACTGCCGAATATGCCCATACTCTACACCGGCACTTCCGGCTGGAGCTACAGCCAGTGGAAAGGCGCATTCTATCCTCAAGGCCTGCCCTCCGGCGACTGGCTGAAGCATTACGCGGGCGAATTTTCCACCGTCGAGGTCAATTCGAGCTTCTACCGTCCGCCTGCCCGCGCAAGCATTGCGAAATGGGTGGCGGCCACACCCGAGCATTTCCGTTTTGCAGTGAAGGCATGGCAGGAAATCACTCACACGCGGGCGTTAAAAAATGCGGAAGAGCCGCTGCGCGTCTTTTTCGATCACATTACTGCCTTCGGGCAAAAATGCGCGCCGATCCTTTTCCAACTGCCACCCTCCTTGCGCGCAGACATGCCGCTGCTAGCGGACTTCATCGCCCAGCTGCCGCAAGGCCTGAAATATACCATTGAATTCCGCCACCCCAGCTGGAACGATGACGCGATGTATACCTTGCTGCACCGGCACAACATTGCCTTATGCCACTCCTTCCTCAAAAGCGCGCCGGAAGGAATCACCACTGCGGATTTCCTTTACGCCCGGCTGCACGGCGCGGAAACGATGTATAAAGGCGCCTATGGCCGTGACTATATCGAAAAACTCCGCGCATGGTGCGAGGCAAGCGGCGCGCAGGACGCCTACATCTATTTTAACAACACCATGGGCGGCACCGCAGCGCTGGACAATGCCAGACAGTTGATGCATGTTGAGCCAACCTCAGCCTGAAGGCCAGCCATGCAATTCCTCCTCCTTGCCCGCGACTATACCGACGATGATGCCATCAACCGCCGCATGGCGGCGCGGAGCGCGCATATGGAGACGGTGGCAAGGCTTAAAGCCGAAGGCCATGCCCGCATGGGCGCAGCGCTCTTGAACGAAGCCGGGCAGATGCACGGCTCGATGATGGTGTTGGACTTCCCTTCCCGGGATGAGTTAGACGCCTGGCTGAAAGAAGAGCCGTATGTTACCGGTAAGGTATGGAAGCATATTGAGATTAAGCCCTGTAAAATCGCCCCAAGCTTCGAATGATATTACAAAAGCTTGCTTTTTCAAATATATACTGCTATTTATGAAGCGTTTTCTCCATTGATTTTGGGTATGCTTCGGCTACTCCAACCAATGGTCAAAACGCGCACGGGCAGCGGCTCGCGCGCGGCAAGTTCTGGCGGTTGTTAAGATAACAATCGCCTCCAGCCTGAAAGGAGGGGCATACGATGTCCCCGCTTACGCTGGCCGTGCTTGGTGTTGTGGCTACTTTGACGTTGATTGTGGCCGCCGCTTGGCTCATCTGCAACCTGTCCACGACGGATAGGCGGTGGAATGAGCAGATGGCGCGGCACATGCCGAAGCAGTGCAGCCTTCCCGAAGGCCACCACCGTTATAGCCATAAGGCCTAAGGACTGTTCGAAAGAGACGCTGCCCAAGGATGGGCGCGTCTCTTTTTTTATCCCTTCGCTTGCCTTTTGAACCCTAACTATCTATTAATAATGTGCTTCCTCCGTTTGGTCTGGCGATGCTAAGGCTAACCCAAACCTTACGGTTCAAGACGCGTGCAAGCAGCGTGCTCTGCAGGCGGGATTTCTGGCGGTTGCTCGTTGCAGCCGTCTTAGACGCTCCGAAACAGGAGAGGTCATGCAGAAGTTACTCGAATGGATCTATGAAAACCCGTGGCTGGTGGTATTTATTATAATCTGTGTAATCATCGGACGCCTCGGAATTTTCAATTCCGGCGGAGACGATGATGATTACTCACCAAGGGGACGGCCACCCGAGCCCTA